>CAMJNS010000065.1 GCA_946407375.1 uncultured bacterium | reverse complement strand
TTTATTAGCTGCCTGTGTCAATGATTCGATAGCTACATTTTCCGGAACACCTTCGAGTTCAAACAAAATCTTACCAGGTTTAATAACTGCTACCCAGAATTCTGGAGCACCTTTACCTTTACCCATACGAGTTTCAAGAGGTTTCTTTGAAACAGGTTTATCCGGGAAAATACGAATCCACATCTTACCAGTACGTTTAACAGTACGAGTAATAACCTTACGAGCTGCTTCAATTTGATTGCTGGTTAACCAGTGACAATCAAGAGCTTGTAAACCGAATGAACCGAATGCCAAGTATTTGCCACCTTTGGCCATACCAGTCATTCTGCCACGGTGTTGTTTTCTAAATTTTGATCTAGCTGGCATCAACATAATTGGTTATCTCCTTACTTCTTGCTAGACGGAGCAGGAGTTACTGCTTCGTTATTATAAAGGTGTGATTTACCAATCTTTTCACCTTTGAAAATCCATACTTTTACGCCAACACAACCAAATGTTGTAATAGCAGTATCAGTAGCATAGTCAATGTCAGCACGAAGAGTGTGCAGTGGAACACGACCTTCACGAACCCATTCACTACGAGCAATTTCAGCACCATTTAAACGACCAGAACAAAGGATCTTAACACCTTTTGCACCAGCTCTTAAAGCTCTGCTGATAACTTGTTTAATTGCACGACGATGAGATACACGACGTTCAAGCTGCATAGCAATACTTTCAGCAATAAGTTTTGCTTCAGTATCGGGCTGTTTGATTTCTTGAATATTCAAGAATACAGTCTTATTAGTAAGTTGTTCAAGTTCTTTTTTAAGAATTTCAACTTTTTCGCCACCACGACCGATTATAACACCAGGTTTAGCGGTATGGATAGTTACTCTTACTTTGCTATTAGACTTACGTTCAATTTCTATTTTACTAATACCTTCACGACGGAAAGTTTTGCGATCGATAAAATCACGAATCTTTACATCTTCATGAACATATTTAGCGTAATCAGCACGTTTAGCAAACCATTTAGAATCCCAGGTTCTGGTAATTCCTAGGCGAATGCCTACTGGATTAATCTTCTGACCCATTATTCTTTACCTCCCTGAGCTTTTGTAGCTTTTGTAGCCTTTGTTGTAGTTTTTGCAACTTTTTTAACTTTAGCTTTCTTAGCTGGTTTAGTTTCAGCAGTAGCTCTTGGTCTTAATTCTCTGTAAACTGCTTCATTGGTTTCGCGTAAAACTATCTTAGCGTGAGAAGTTCTGCATCTAATTCTAGCAGCTCTACCGCGAGCACGTGCCATGAATCTCTTCATAGTTGCAGCACCATCAATAGTGATTTTTGCAATATAAAGATCATCAGCATTTTTCAAATTATGGTTTTCACTTGCATTGTGAATAGCTGATTCCAAAAGTTTAAGGATTATTGGAGCGCCACCCTTTTCCATATATCTGAGCATAGCTTTTGCTTCATCTACAGATTTACCACGGATAGCATCAGCAACTAATCTTAGTTTCTTAGGACTAGTATGAATATTTCTTAAAATAGCACGAGGCATTTCAAGAAGATCAATAAGTCTAGCCTTTTCTTTCCAAGATAATTCACCAACTTTTGGATAAACTTTTTCAAAACTACGTTTAGTAGTTTCGGGTTTAGCACCCTTCTTTTTATCTTTTCTGGTGTCCTTCATTTTATAAGTATAAAGACCAGCCTGAGTAAGAATTCTTTCAATTCTATTGGGTCTGAGACCATCTATACTTTGAAGACCAGTAAATATATCAACGTCTTTATCAATTGTTTTACCAACAATGCGTAAAGGCTTAGCTTTCTTTTCCGGTACCATTATAAATCTCCTTCACTTATTTAAGCTTTACAGCTTTTTCGTTGGCATGACCTTTGAATGTTCTAGTCGGAGCAAATTCACCCAACTTATGACCAACCATATTTTCAGTAATGAAAACAGGAACATGTTTACGACCGTTATGAACTGCAATAGTATGACCTACAAATTCTGGATAAACTGTTGAAGCTCTAGACCAAGTCTTAATCTGACGTTTTTCGCCAGAAGCGTTCATTTCCTGAATTCTCTTAATAAGTCTTGCACATACAAATGGAGCTTTCTTAGCCATTATAAATTCTCCCTTACTTCTTTCTTCTAGATATAATCAGTCTGTTAGTCTGATTCTTTTTCTTTCTGGTCTTATAACCCTGAGCAGGTTTACCCCAGAGAGAAACAGGAGTTCTACCACGGCTAGTCTTAGCTTCACCACCACCATGTGGGTGGTCGCATGGGTTCATTGCAGAACCACGAACAAATGGGCGAATTCCTTTCCATCTAGTTCTACCAGCTTTACCAACAGTTACGTTCATATGGTCAGAATTACCAACACGACCTATAACTGCACGACAATCTAGAAGAACCATTCTCATTTCACCAGAAGGCATATTGATTTGAGCATATTTGCCTTCTTTACCAACGAGTTGGGCACTAACGCCAGCTGATCTAGCAATTTGAGCACCTTTACCAGGTTTAAATTCTACATGATGAATAGTAGAACCTAGAGGGATATTTCTGAGTGGGAGACAGTTACCTGGAAGAATGTCAGCATGTATACCAGATTCAATAACATCACCGACTTTAATACCTTCATGAGCGATAATATATCTCTTTTCGCCATCTTTGTAATTTACAAGGGCGATACGACAAGTTCTATTAGGATCGTATTCTATAGTGGCGACTTTGCCAGGAATACCATCTTTATTACGTTTAAAATCGATAATTCTATAAAGAGTGCGGTGTCCACCGCCTCTGTGACGAAATGAAACATGACCATGATGGTTTCTACCACCAGTGGTTTTTAGCCATTCACACAAGGGTTTATATGGTTTATCAGTGGTAATATCACTAAAATCAAAACCAGTCATAAAACGGCGTGAAGGAGTAATTGGTTTATAAACTTTTAAACTCATGATAATCTCCTATGCACTTAGGCAATACCTTCAAAGAAATCGATCTTATCGCCTTCTTTGAGAGTAACTACGGCCTTCTTCCATGAAGGAGTGTAGCCTTGGAAAACACCGCGTCTTTTTGGTTTGCTGACAACGGTAGTTGTGTTAACTTTTGTTACTGTAACTTTGAAAATAGTTTCAATAGCATCTTTAATCTGAGCTTTGTTAGCAGAATCAGCAACTCTAAATTGATATTTAGGATGAGCTAAATCAGCAGACATACCATCATAACTTTTTTCTGAAACTATTGGTTGAATTATAATATCTTGAGGAGTTTTCATTTTACAAGAGCCTCCTGGAGAGGTTTAACTGCTTCAACATTTATGGCAACGTGACCATATTTGAGCAAATCTACTACATTAACATTCAGAGGAGTTACAACCTTAACGCCCTTGTAATTGGCTACAGCGCGCTTAGTGTTATCTGAAATCTGTGGAACAACAAGGAGAGCCTTATCTAATTTAAGGTCTTTCATGAATTTTGTAACATCTTTAGTTTTGCCGTTTGGAAAATCAAGACCTTCTACAACGCGAATTCCGTCTTCTTTAGCAAGGAGAGAGAGAACGCCTTTAATAGCCTTGTCAACAGCTTTTTTGGGAGGACGTGCATCATAAGTTTTTGGTTTTGGACCAAAAGCAATACCACCACCTACATGAAGAGGAGATTTGATATCGCCCTGTCTAGCACGACCAGTACCTTTTTGTTTGAACATCTTCTTAACATTACCATTAACTTCACTTCTAGTGAGAGTATTAACAGTGCCTTGACGTTCATTGTTTAACTGAGCTTTAACTATATCGTTGATGTTCTGTGGATGAGCAACGATAGCAAAAACTTCATCATTCAAAGTAATTGAACCATTTTCGGTTCCATTCATATTAAAAATTTTGGTTTCCATGTTTAACTCCGTTCACATTATGCCTGCTGTCTTACGATAACAAGACCATTGGTAGCTCCGGGTATGGAACCTCTAACAAGAAGAAGATTCTTCTTTTCGTCAATCTTAACGACTTTGAGGCCCTTTATAGTACGTCTTACATTACCCATATGACCTGGAAGCTTTTTGCCCTTAATAGTGCGAGCCATATCTGTAGCGGTACCCATAGAACCAGTTGCTCTAGCACGGTCAGACTGACCATGAGTAGTGTTAGCTCCATTAAAATTATGTCGCTTCATTGCGCCTGCGAAGCCTTTACCCTTGCTGGTTCCAGTGACAGTAACAGAGTCACCTTCTTTAAACATTGAAACATTGATTTCGGTAAGTGGTTCAATTGCTTCAAGTTCGTCAGCGGGCAAGCTTCTTACAAAACGGAATGGCTTGGTACCAGCTTTTTCAAATGTCATACGCATTGGTTTGTTCATTAACTTTTCTGCTCTATCAGATGGCATTTCACGATATCCAACCTGAACAGAATTATTGCTCTTGCGAATTATAGTGCAAGGACCAACACTTATAACGGTTACTGGAACAACGTTTCCATCATCTGTAAAAATCTGGGTCATACCAACTTTGGTGCCCAATATTGCCTTAACGCCCATTATATTCCTCCTAGTTTCCTTCCATTACAACATTTTAATTTCAATATTAACGCCAGATGGAAGGTCCATGTTCATTAGTGAGTCTACAGTTTGACCTGAAGGACTCAACAAATCTAAGTTGCGTTTATGAATTCTCATTTCGAACTGTTCACGTGCATCTTTGTTTACAAAGGGTGAACGAAGAACTGTATATTTGCGGATTTCGGTCGGCATCGGAATGGGACCAGAATACTTAGTACCGCTATTTCTAACGGTAGTGCAAATCTTTGTGACTGACTCATCAAGCAATCTATGGTCGAATGCTCTGAGGGTCAAGCGCATTTTTTGTTTTGCCATTTTACTATCTCCTGTGATTAATGACAAGCGTTTTTTTATATATTTTCAGAAGCTGCAAAAGCAGTTTGCTGATCATATGTATTAACGCCTAGAATCCTTTCGATTACTGATTTAGGTGCTTCATCATAGTGCAAAAGCTCCATGGTGAATGTAGCACGTCCTTGAGAAAGTGATCTCAACTGGGTCGAGTAACCAAACATATCAGATAATGGTGCATGACAATCAATTACTCGAATATCATCACGCATTTCCATGTTGATTACTTTACCTCTTCTAGAGTTCATATTTCCAATAATATCACCCATATATTGTTCAGGTGTTTCTATTGAAACTTTCATGAATGGTTCTAGAAGAACTGCTTTGGCATTGCGTAAAGCATTCTTTGTAGCTTCATAAGCAGCAATCTTAAAGGCAACTTCATTACTTTCGCCTTCACGTTGAACTGCATTAACTAATCGAACCTTCACATCAACTACCGGGAAGCCACATAATATACCATCATTCATGGCATCTTGGCAACCTTTTTCTATAGAAGAAACAAAAATATTTGGCAAATCTTTTAGAACTTCTTTACTCAAAGCATTTTCAAAGGCAAAACCTTTACCTCTTTCAAGAGGTTCAACTTCGACATTAACTGTAGCAAATTGGTTTTTACCACCAATTTGTCGTTCATAAACACATTCGCCTTTACCTTTGTCTTTAATTCCTTCTTTATAAGCAACTTGAGGTTTACCTACAGTTGCTTTTACGTTAAATTCACGCAAAATTCTATCAACAATAACTTCAAGATGAAGTTCACCCATACCAGAAATTAATGTTTCACCAGTATCTGCGTCTATTTTAGCTTTAAAAGTAGGATCTTCATTCATAAGAGCTTCAAGAACTTCAGTTAAATGAGATAAATCTCCCTGAGTCTTTGGCTCGATTGCAACAGAAATAACTGTGTCTGGGAAAGTGATTTTTTCAAGAGTTGGCTGATCAGGAGCAAGTGCAAGTGTATCTCCGGTGGCTACCTGCTTCAAACCGACGACAGCAACGATGTCACCAGCGGAAGCACGGGGAATATCCTGGCGCTGGTTTGCATACATTTGCAGGAGTCTGCCGATTCTTTCTTTTCGACCTTCTCTAGTAACATTATAAACGACTTTTCCGGATTCAATATTACCAGCATAAATCCTCATGTAGCACAGTTTACCAACATGTGGATCTGTAGCAATCTTAAATACTAAAGCAGAAAAAGGAGCATCAGCATCTGATACTATATCTACTTCTTCATGTGTTCCTTTTTTATACCCTATTGCAGGAGGAATATCTAATGGAGATGGTAGATAATAAGCGACTGAATCTAATAAATCTTGAACACCTTTATTTTTAAATGCAGAACCACAAAGCATTGGAACTATTTTGTTTTCTATAGTTGCTTTACGTATTGCTTTTCTGAGTAATTCTAAAGGCACTTCTTTTTCTTCTAATGCCAATTCAAGAATTTCATCATCAAAAGCACTTATGTTATCAATCAAGCTTTCTCTTGCTTTTTTTGCTTTTTCAAGATATTCACTTGGTATATCTACTTTTTTAAATTCTGCACCATGAGATTTTACTGATTGTTCATCCCATATATGAGCCTTCATTGTAAGAAGGTCTATGTGACCAACAAAAGAATCTTCAGAGCCAATAGGAAGAACCAATGGTAAAGGATTAGCGTTTAGTTTTTCTTTAACCTGTATGCAAACTTTTTCGAAGTTAGCACCAATTCTATCCATTTTGTTAACAAATGCAATGCGTGGAACTTTGTATTTATTAGCTTGTCTCCAAACTGTTTCTGATTGAGGCTGAACACCTGCTACAGCACAAAAAACCACTACTGCACCATCTAAGACTCTTAAGGATCGTTCTACTTCTGCAGTAAAATCAACATGCCCTGGAGTGTCGATTATATTGATATCGCAATCAAGCCAGTGACATTTAGTCGCTGCACTTGTAATAGTGATACCTCTTTCCTGTTCTTGTACCATCCAGTCCATGACGGCAGTTCCTTCATGTACTTCACCTATTTTATAGGTTTTTCCAGTATAGAATAAAATACGTTCTGTTGTTGTTGTTTTACCAGCATCTATATGAGCACAGATACCGATATTTCGTAATTTATTCATATCTTGAGTTGCAGTCATTTTCTGTTACCTTAATTATTGCTACCTAATTTAAGGATTTATCATACTCTGAAATGAGCAAATGCCTTGTTAGCATCAGCCATTCTATGTACTTCGTCTCTCTTCTTCATGGTTGCACCAGTGTTGTTGAGAATATCATCGAATTCTCCGCAAAGGCGTTGAGCCATTGATTTTTCTTTTCTTGCTCTAGAATTCTTGAGAATCCAGCGGAAAGCGAGAGCGATAGCACGGTCTTGTTTAACTTCGATAGGAACCTGATAGTTTGCACCACCGATACGTTTACTTCTAACTTCAACGATAGGTTTAGCAGTATCTATAACTTTTTTGAAGAGTTCAAGAGCGTTGTCTTCTTTTCTCTTCTTAGCAGTCATTTCGATTGCATCGTAGAAAATCTTAGAACCGATAGATTTCTTACCAGAATACATAAGATTGTTGATGAATCTAGTAACTAACTTAGAGTTGTAGACTGAATCAGGAGTTAAATCTCTTTTAGAAATGTGACCACGTCGTGGCATGATTTACTTCTCCTTATTTCTTGGGGCGCTTAGCACCGTATTTAGAGCGAGACTGCTGACGATTTGCAACGCCTGCACAGTCAAGTGCTCCACGAATGATATGGTAACGAACACCTGGCAAGTCCTTAACACGACCGCCACGAATCATAACAACAGAGTGTTCCTGCAAGTTATGACCGATACCGGGGATATAAGCAGTGACTTCGATTTTGTTTGTAAGTCTGATTCTTGCAATTTTACGAAGAGCTGAGTTTGGTTTCTTCGGTGTAGTTGTTTTAACTACTGTACAAACACCACGGCGCTGTGGGCATTTATCCAAAGCGGGTGAATTAGATTTGTACTGAACAATTTTTCTAGACTTACGGATAAGTTGATTAATTGTTGGCACGGCTAACACCTTCCTGTGAAAATTCACACAACATACGGTTGTGTGCTAATTCTACCTTTTTGATAGATTAGTGCAAGGATATTAACACTTTTTTCATTTGCTGTCAATGAATTTTCATCGTAATTTTACTTAAAATTTCGATTATTTCAATGATTTTTAGTGTACACATTTTTTATAATAAAATGTAATTCTTTATTTGTAGTCTATTTATTTTGTAGTTATTGTAGTTGGTTCTGGTTGTTTTTTTAAGACATAAGACCATAACTTGAGATACAAGATACAAGACAATACAATAATTTGAGATAAAAGTTAATATAATTCAGACATCTTCAATCTTGCAACTTGTAACTTGAGTCTTGAAACTTAAACAACAAAAATTACGCTTTCAGAGCTAAAGCCCATACGCTATACTTTTTATGCCAAATGTGCAAACAATTAGCATAAACTAATTAGAACTTAAAAGCCTAGTTTTTAGGCGGACACTTTAGGAAAGCTTCTTTTATACTCTATGAAATATACTTTATTTTTTTGTAAAGAGCACAACAGCTTCAACATGATGAGTACGTGGGTAAAGATCGAAACCACAAACTTTTTCTAGTTTATAATTGCCTGATTTTAGAATAGCTTTGCAGTCTTTTACCATAGCTTCTAAGTCGCAGAATACAAGAACTATTCTCTTTGGGAATCCTAATTTTTCTACGATTGCACCAATGCCAGGTGTTCCTGTTCTAGGTGGATCAAGAACCAAAACGTCTGGATTCTGGAATTTAGTTAATGCTTTCAAAGCATTATCTTCATGAAGTTTAACATTTTTAAAACCTGATTTAACAATATTTTTAATTCCACTTCTTACTGCACTAGGATTAGATTCTATAGCATCAATACGAGCACCTTTTGCAGCTAATGCTAAAGTAAAATTACCTGCCCCTGCAAAACCTTCAACAATATAGGTATTTTCAGAAGGCTCAGCATATTCTACAACCTTTTCTACTAATTTAGAGTTTTGATAGATATTGCCTTGAACAAAGAAAGAGGCTTCAGATTCATAAGGACCACCATCTACATTTGGTGCAATCAAACCAGTTACAGAAGTTTCGCCAATAACTTCTTTGATTTTATTTGAATGATCTGCAATAGTTAATCCTTTTAGATTTGCACCCCTCATAATTTTGTTTAAATCTTTTAAACAGAAATGAGCAGTTTTTCCTTTTTGAAGAACGGCATGTCCAACAACTTTATCTGAATTAGTTGAAGAAGAAGACATTAGAGTTAAACTTTCCAATATAATAGGAACTGTATCTAATATTTTTCTAGTTGCTACAAGTCTTTTATTTAGAGATTGCATAAGTAACGCACAAGAAGTAACTGGAACAATATTTCCAGAAATCTTTTCATCAGAATCAACGGAAGCTAAAAAACCAGACATACGTTCATTATAATTTTGAGATTGATGGATTCTTACTCTTGGCATATAACGAATTATTTCTTTAGATGCTTTGAAGCTTTCTAACTCAACATTTTCGCCGTTAGGAATACGAGCCAAAGCTCTTTTTATCATTGCTTGTTTTTCTTTTTTTCTTGCTTTTTCAGATAATTCTAATAGGTCACAACCGCCACAAACTCCATGATAGAAACAATCAGACTTAATTCTATCAGGTGAACCTTCAACTAATTCAGCATTTTCAATAGATTTTATATCTTCATTGTATTCTGCTTTTATTTTATCTCCAGGTAAAAAGCCTGGAACAACAATAGTTTTCTTATTTATAGTAACGAAAGATTCACCATCTGAAGTCAAGCCTTCAATAGTTAAATCTAAGCTTTTGTTTTGTCTATCCATATTTAATTCCCTTTATATAACTTCTATTATTAAGTTGTGGTATTATCTGCTAAAAAGCATATTGGGTCAAGATAATTTATCTGCTCATCTATTAGAGATAAGAGCTTAGAATATTATTTTTGTATATTATTTCTTTAGCAAGAAAAGCAATGGAATATCCAGGCGTTGAGCCCAAGCTTTTTCATTATGTTCTGCCCCTCTGTGCATATAAGTTTTCAAATTAATATCTTCTTTAAATCCTTTATTTATAAGTAATTTCTTCATTTCATAAAACAAGGAATAAATATCTTCACCATCTTCTTTGTCTTTTTCTAATTCTCCGGTATCTATATAGAACTTAACATTTAATGGTTGCTTTTTGTTATTTTGAACTATATCTATTATATTAGATAATTTGCGATGAAAAGCTGAAGACATACATATTGCACCGCCAAATTTATCGGGGTTTTCGTAAGCCATCTGAAAAGACATCAGACCTCCCATAGAAGAGCCGGCAATAATATGGTCTTCTCTTCTCTTACTTACAGGAAATCTATGTTTGATAAAAGGCATTACTTCGTTAATAACGAAATCTGAATAGACTTTTCCATCATAAGTTGCAGTATTTAATTCATTATCTCTAGCAGGAGAATTAGGGATACCTACAACGATACAGGGTTTAATTTTTCTTTCATTTCTTAATTTAGTAATAGTTTCGTCAACTTTCCAATCATAACCAGAAAAGGATTTAGAAGGAAGGAAGAGATTTTGTGCATCATGAAAATAAATAACAGAATAAGGTCCATTATCTCTTGAATAATTATCTGGTAACCAAATAAATATTCCTCTCTTATAAATCATGTTTTTACATTCAAATAAATCGAGGAAGCGAATAGTTCCAATTATTGGGTCATCTTTATTTTCTTTTTCTTCAACAACTACAGGTTCAGGAATTGAAATATGACCATTTTCAGTTGTGTTACGATAAGGAACAATTTGATTAAAGTCTAATGTTTTGGAAGCTATTTCCTTGGAGGAAGCAGTATTTGAAAGTAATAAAAAGCTTATAAAAAGAGGAAATAAAAGTTTGTAGTTTTTCATAATATCCTTTCTAGGTTATTTTGCATAAAAAAAACAGAGTCACATATAAAGTAGTAACTCTGTTTTTAATAGTCTAATTAGAAGTCACTTATTTGATCAACATATTCAGGATGATCTATATAAGGATTTCTGTTATGTTGAAGAGCTTCGATTGCATCATTTCTTGCAATTTCGTTAGCATCAACCGGGTCTTCTTTATGCCATTTACGAAGAGTAGATTCCTGTTCTGGATCTAGAGGCATTTCATAAACAGTAGAGAAATAAAACATAGCACGAGCTACATTACCACGATGTTGTTTTCTAACTTCGAAAACAGAACCGTCAAATTTACTGCCACCTACAGCCCATTTTACGCAAGAACCGTCAACATAACCAAATGGGAAACTTCCTCTTTTACCATTTGCATCAGGATCAGCTGGGAATAGATGATGAATATCTGTCTTAGCATCGCCAGTAGCACCTTTAGACTGTGGCCAAGTATGTTCACAGTTTATTTCATTATTTGAAGGCATTTTACCAGCAGGAACAGAAATAACCTTACCAGTGTAAACACATTCAAGGTTACCATTTCTGTTGTCTATTTGAGTATACATCAATCTTCTTGATTCTTTATATTCAAAAGCTGTATGCTTGGCACATTCGTCATGCAACTTCTTTTTTAAAGAATCATTTCTCAGATTTCTACAAGAATTATAGAAAGAAACCCTTTTAGCCTTATTGTTGCGGCTATAAGAATTGGTAGTTGCACCCATTCTTGAGAACATCAATTCAGGAGCATTATCGTCAGCAGAAGTATTAAAAGATAACTTTTTATATTTATTTAATTTCTGACGAATTTTCTGAATATCATCTCGAGTCTTGGGAGAATTTTGTTCTACCTTTTCAAGTAAAGACAAAGCTTCTTCAAGCAGTTTTTCGCTGGCACCTTCTTTTTCATTTCCTTCCTGTGCTGCAAGAGTAGTACCTGCTGAGAGAGCTACAGATAACCCTAACAATAATGCATATTTTTTTATATTATTTAAGTTCATGTTATTCATTATACCCTTTTTTACAAAAATTGTAAGAGTACAGAGAAAATAAATAAAAAAAATGGTTAAAAAAGTTTTTAACCATTTTTTTTAAACGAATATTATCTTAACTTTATTTTATGAATTCTAAATTTACCATTAACATTTGTTAAAGACCAATATTGACCATTATAACAGGTTAACTGTTCCATTTCTGGTTTTTCCGAAGTTGAACCGAGTTCTTTCTTAAAAGTAAGTTTATGCAAGTATTTACCATTAATATCATAACAAAGAATATAGTTAATTCTTGGTGAGCAAGACAAATTATTACATACACTAAATATATTTTCACCATCGCAGGTAATAGCTTGTCCAGTCATATTGTCGTTAATTTTAAGATGTTTTACATTTACAGTCTTTTTTAATTTGAAATTGGAATCAAAATAACCTAATGATTTATTGCTCATTTTTACTATATATTGATCACTAACTGGATCATATGAGAAAGAAGCGAAACAGCGGTCTTTATATTGCTTTCCTTTATTATTCTTCAAATAAATAATTTTCTTTCCGCCTAAATCAGAAGCGTTAAATTGACAAACATAACTCTTTGTTTTTGTACAAGTAGCAGTATAAATTTTATTGGTTTTTGGATTATATGTTAATGAGTTACTATGACCAATCTTACCTACTGCTTTTGTAGCAACGACTTTTTTATCTTTTATTCGTATTTTTAAAAGTTTTGTTTGTTGATTTGTATAATATTGGTCACCACCAGAAGTCATTAAAGCAACATACCAATATGTTCCGTCGGTACAAAAACCTTGAACATGTGTATAATTAAGTCCTTTTGTATCCCATGTTGAACCAACTGTTCTTGTAAGTTTTCTAGAAACTTTAACACTACTACCTTTTAATAAAGGATTTAATTTAGAAGAAGATTTACTATTATTATTCTTCTTAGAACTCTTATCTTTCTTTATTTTTTCAGTAACTTTTTTTACTGTATTTTTAATCTTATCTACAAAAGTAGTTTTCTTTGATTTAGTTTTTTGAACATTAGTTGCTGAAGATTCTGCTTTTACTTCTTCTTTCTTATCTTTTAAAACTACGGTATATTCACCTGGATTGAAAAAGTATACTTCATCTTCATCATCTTCTAATGTTATAACATTAGAATCATCATCATCATCAATATCTTCTTCCTCAGAAGGTTCATTGGATTCATCTATGTCATCATCGTTATCATCTGTTTCTTCAAAATCCGGGTCTATTTCAACAACATTTTTTAGAACATAAGCTTCATCATCTTTATATCTAATTTTCCAATAAGAACCGCAATTTGCTAATATTTCTATATTATCTTTTTCAGATAAATTTCCTATAATATTTGCTGAGGCGTCATAAACTTCAGAATCTTCAGATAAAACACCTTCATCTGGATAGTTTCTATTATAACCTTCAACGTCAACCCATTTTGAATGAATATAGGCTTTTTTATCTCCTATTACAGTAACAAACCAATCACCTGAAACACCTTTTATTTCAACTTTTGTACCATTAGGTATAATGGAAATAACTTCACCCCATTCTTTATTTCTACAATTTAATGTTTCTGCTCTAACAACACCAGTCTTCCCAATAAACTTAGATAAATCTGTGAGGTTATCTGGTAAATCTTTAACTGAAGTATTTATTTTTTCAACAACCTCTCTAACTGTAGAATCATTAACTTTTACTAAATCTTCATCTGAAATAGACACATCTGAATCAAAGGGAGAAGCATAAATAGCTGTTGTTAATGCCAAAGGTAAAACAAATGCTAATTTAGAAAGTTTTTTCATTTTTACTCCTTCTTAATGTCTATATAAAAACTATACTCTAATGGAATGATAAAATTATCATAAAACAATATTTTAATTATACTACCTGTTACAAAAAAAGTTTAAGTATTTTCAGAGATAAAAGCATTAAAAAGATTCAAAAGTTAGCCTAAGACATCCTTTTTTTATTTCCGATAATAAAAGAAAAAGTAATATCGGAGGCTATAAATGGCTGAACTTAAAGATTTCTTTTCTCAAATAGATAAATTCCCTTGTCCAGAGTTATTTGAAACGCATCTTGAAGGATATGATGATTTAGAAAATCTTTGGGATGTTATTAAAAGAATACAGAAAGGTTTTGTTGCCAAAAATGTTAAGCCTCAAATTCTTGGAACAATTGAAGAGGGTGCACACATTAGAAATAAAGACCAGATTTATTTAGGAAAAGGCTCTGTTATAGAAGCAGGTGCTATGGTATGTGGACCAGCAATTATAGGTGAAAATGTAGAAATAAGACATGGTGCTTTTGTAAGAGGGAATGTAATTATTTGTGATAATGCAGTAGTTGGACATACCTCTGAATGTGTAAGAGCTATTTATATGCCAGGAGCAAAATCACCTCACTTTAATTATGTTGGAGATTCTATTTTAGGTTCAAATGTTAATTTAGGTGCAGGAACTAAACTTTCTAATCTTAAACATGATGGGACTCATGTAAGTATGATGTTAGAAGGGAAAAAAGTAGATACTGGCATGAGAAAATTTGGAGCAATCTTAGGTGACAATTGCCAATTAGGATGCAACTCCGTTTGTAATCCTGGTACTATAATGGAATCAGACTGTATGCTCTACGGTTGTGCTAGTATTCAAGGCTATTTCTTACAGGGCTCTAGAATAAAACTTCGCCAAAATACGATAGTTGTTCCTGCAAGACACTAAATAATTAATTTTTTGTAAAATTTGAATAATTAGTATTACAAAAAGTATAGATAATAAAAATATTTAATCAATAATAAAAAGCTTCCCATATATTGGGAAGCTTTTTTATAGTTTTATATAACAGATAAATTAATTAACAATCTTAATTTAGTATTCAATACCTGGTCTAGCTTTTACTCCTTTATCAAAATAGTGTTTTTCTTTAGTCATAGAAGTAACTAAATCACATTTATTTAATAGTTCTTTATCATTACACCTTCCCGTTAAAACTAATTCTGTATTAGAAGGAAGATCATTAATTAATTTTTCAAGCATAGTTTTATCTAGCAATCCATAAGTTACAGCGCTGAGAGCTTCATCTAGAACTATTAAATCACATTTATCAACGTGAATAGCGTTTTCTGCTATTGCAATTCCACGTAAAGCTTCTTTTTTATCACCTTCAACAACATCAAATCTGAATTTACCGTCTGGTAACATTCTTTCTAATCCTGTTACGTGATATTCTATCCCTAATCTGTCTAAGGCAGTCAATTCATTATGTCTATAAGTTTCGCTACCTTTATCAAAAAATATAACTATAACTTTTTTCCCTGCACCAAAAGCTCTAATTAATAAACCTATAGCACAGGTAGTTTTTCCTTTTCCATCACCAGTATAAGCGTGAATCATATTTATTATCTCCTTATTAAAGCTTAATTTAAAATGTTATATCAAATTCTGAACCAAAGAGAGGATCTTCTCCCATACCTGGTGCAGCATCTGGTTTTGAATCAGAACTAACAGTAGGAGCAGGAGTTCCACCAATTTTAATTGGAGAAGTACTGACAACTCCAGTTGTTTTAGAAGGCTGTTGCGTAGTTTGAGCAGGCTGAGCTGGTTGAGAAGGTTGAGAAGGTCGAACAATAGATTTAACAGGGTTATATACAGTTCGTTGTGTTTGAGGTTGAGAAGATGATGGCATTTTTGGTGTAACCGCTTCAGGAAGAGGTCTAGGTGATTGAATAGTGCTAGACTGTCTTGCTTGAGTATCCTGCTTTGGTGCAGCAACAATTGCAATTGGTTTTACAGCCTGTTTTTCTTCTTTTTCTTTTGCCGCTTTAGCAGCTTCAGCTAGAGCAGCTCTTCTTGCTTTTTCTTTGGCTATATCTTCGTTTTCTTTCACAATTAATTCTCTAGTTTCTGTAGCCAATACAATAACTGGTCCTTCATCTCTATCCATAACAGCAAAATCTAAAGGTCTTTTTCTTTTTTCACTCATATCCCAAAGAGAATATATTGGTTTAAAATCATATTTTTGCCATCCAACTTGTATCTTTTTAAAAACAAACAAGTCACAATTTTTAACATTTTGGATGATAGCTATTTTAATAGGTCTTTTTTTAGGGCCAAATCTTTTATCTTTATCTAAAAAATCCATTATCAATAATAGATTTCCTTCTTTATAGAGAATGCGTTCAAAATTAATGATTGAACAATCTCTTCTTGTATAACCAGGAGCCCAGACCAACACCATATATTTATTAAAATCTATATATGGAGCAATTTTACCTAGTTCAGTTTTTTTCCATAATTCATTGAAAGTCTGATAATTCCTTATTAATAAAAATTCCCTTTGAGAATAAAAGGTGCTATCAGACGAATACCATTCATTATAAATATCTAATTCCTGAACTTGTGCAAAGATAGGGAAATTAGACATTAACAAGAACAATAAAGATATTTGTATTTGTATAAATAAATTGATTCTTTTCATTATTATATTTTACAAAATTAAATTAGTAGCATTATTAAATTTATTAATCTAAGCAAAAAACTCAAATATTATTATAACAAATTATTTGTATTTTTATAAATAAATACAACATTCACTTTAGAACTAAAATTTTTCAAAATGAAAGTGTTGAACAAGTAGATTTTAAATTATAGAATATCTAAAAATTATTTTTTAGAGGAAAAAATGAAAACATATATTTTTTTAATTCTATTAATCACTGCTACTGCACCAATTTTAATGGCAAATGATGTAAAAAAACTTCCCACTCCACCAAGAGCTAAAAAGATTCCTCACATCACAGAAAAACATGGGGTTCGCTTAGTAGATAATTATGCTTGGCTAAGAGATCAAAATGAAGAAAAAAATCCTGATGTTTTGAATTATCTTAAAGCTGAAAATGCCTATACAAGACGAGTAATGAAAGATACAGAACTTCTACAAGACCAGCTTTTTCAAGAAATGAAAGCTCGTATTAAAGAAGATGATTTATCTGTTCCTGTTAAAGATGGGAAATATATTTATTACACTAAGATGGCTGCTGGTAAACAATATCCAATTCATTGCAGACGTTTAGTTGATAATTCTAAACCAGAAGAAATAATTTTTGATGAAAATGAACTAGCTAATGGCAAAAAATTCTTTGATTGTGGCTCAATAGAAATCAGTTCAAACGATGATATACTTGCCTACACAGTTGATTATGACGGGAACGAAGAATACAACCTGCATTTTAAAGATTTAACAACAAATAAAGAACTTCCAGACGTAATAGAAAAAGTTACATCTAATATAGAATGGGCAG
>CAMJNS010000064.1 GCA_946407375.1 uncultured bacterium | reverse complement strand
TTTTTAGAAAGAGCAACAACATATATAATTATTTGGGACTATATTACGCATTAATAAAAAGTTCTGACATATCCATTGATGTTATGCTCACAAATGTTACGAACAAAAAGGAGGAAAAATATAATTCAAAAATAATCAGAACATTTTCAGATACTGTAGTTACAACTCCAACTTGGTATTTTTCAGATTCTGTAATTAAATACAACATTCCCTTTCCTTTTTATTTTTATAATACTATAAAAAAACAACAAACAGTGAATGACTCGTTATATCAAAAGTATTTCAATTATGTTCGGAATCATTCATTGGAAGTTAGCATTGATAAATCTCAATTAAGAAATAACTATTCTAAATATAAGAATTACGTTATACTGGTTATTTATGTAATATTAATCTGTTTTATTATTTATAATATAGGTATCTACCTAGATTTAATCAGATTAAACATATCTCTTTCTATTAAAATCAAATTTATTGTAGCAGTATCGGTATTAATTCCTATTATTGGACTTTGGCTAATTATAAATATCACATTAAAGAATGAAGGGAAAAGTTATCTTACCAATATACAAAATAAAGTTTTAGAAAGAATAAATTTATTTGATAAATTAAAAGAAGATATAATAAATAGCTTTACTTTTGATTTATTAGAACATAAAAAAATCTTTGCTGATGAATATTTTAAAACCACTCCTGATAAATTTTATGATAAATATTTACAATCTAATTCATTTATAAAAAAGGATTATAAAACAGAAGAAAAAAATATAGTTAATCGTTTATTTAGAACAAATAAGCTATTACCTTATAAAATAGTAAGTTATATTCGATTTCTTGATAAAGAAGGTTATAATCTTAAATTTACTGACTATAATAAACTTGGAACTCAACCAAAGGTACAAGATATTTTACATCTATATCGTTATTTATCTGATTTAAATATTTTAAATAAAAATTCTGACGCCAATAAAAAAATACAACAACAAATTATTTTTCTTTCTACTTATGCTGATCAATATTTAAATACTTATAATACTCGTAATGATTTAGCCAAAGAAAGCCGTCTTATTCCAAGCGAAACCTTAACATTAAAAGATAAAGTAGCCTATCAACTTATATCCTCTGCAAAAAATCCAAATTTACCATTAGCTCTTATTTATAATTGGATAGGGCTGAAAAACCTTATGGCTTATAGATTTACTGAACCAATCGTAAATAATCACTTAAACCTTTTAGAGCAAAATATAGGACTGGTTCAAGTTAAATATGCATTTTTTGAACGCGACGCAGATGAATTTAGAGAGAAAGTAATTCAACAAAAAACTTATCCTTTTTGGCAATTACAGTTAGATTCCGCAAAAAAAGCATTACAAAAAAATAGTTCTGGAAGCGAAATAACAGAAGATGAAGGAAATTATTATTTTAAAGTTTGGAGATACTATTTAGACAATCCGTTAATCATTGTTGGTGCTGCCGTAATACCTAAAACCCAATCTAATTTAATATCCAGTAATATCATAACTCTTTTATTGATTATTTATTCTATTTTAATTGTTGTATTGCTTTCTGATTTTTTCTCTGGAGCCCTATTAGAACCAATAAAAACACTATTTAGCTTTGTAAAAGAAATCAGCCTGGGTCATCTTAAAGTTAAAATCAATATGAAAACCGGTGATGAATTACAGGAATTGTCTAATTCATTTAATAATATGTCTACAGGACTTTGTGAAAGAGAAAAACTTAAAAGATTTCTTTCAGATAGGTTATTTTCAAGCCTGAAATCATCAACAGATTCAAAAATAGCTCAAGCAAAAGTTACTGTACTTAGTTCAGATATAAGAAATTTTACTACAATTTCAGAAAAAAATAATCCTGAAGAAGTAGTCCAATTATTAAATGATTATTTTACTCTTATGGAAAAATCAATTGTTAAATATGGTGGCTCCATAGAAAAATATGTTGGAGACGCAATCTCTGCTGCTTTTTATGAAGAAAACAACAAAAACCATGCTTTAAACGCTTGTAAAGCTGCTCTTGAAATGCGTGAAAACCTTAAAATTTTTAATCAACAACGTATTGCCAATAATAAATTTACAATAGAAAATGGTATCGGGCTAACAACTGGCAATGTTATGATTGGTTTTGCTGGCGAAAAAGCAAGAAGAAGAGAATTTTTGCTTATTGGTAAAATAATTAAACAAGCGGAAGAATTAGAATCAAAAACCAAAAAAGGTATTTCTAGTAAAGTCTTTATAGATAAATCAACTTATGAACTAATAAAAGACGAAATAAGAGTTTGTAAAGGGAACAATGATCCTAATAATTTTTATAAAGAGCTTGAGTTATGAAAAATTTTAAAGAAATCAATTTATTTACAAACACAGCATCAAATCCTTTTTTACTCTTTTTTATATGGTTATTATTAATTATATTGCCATTTTTCATTATATCTGAATTCATAAATTATTTTTTAAAAGAAAGTGAAAAAAGAATAATTTCTAAAACAAAAACAGAACTGTTAAATGATATAAATGAGTTCAGACAAAATTTATCTTCTGATTATTATATTAATTCCAAATTATCAAAATTTACAAATGAAGTATCTCAAAATAATTATAATGCATCCCTTTTAGCTCAAGATTTAGAAAAAATAACAAGAGCAAAAATAACGGCTGTTTTTTACTATAACTCCGCAAACAACTTTTTTGATTCTTGTATAAATAAAGATTTTAATCCTGAATTTGGTATTCCTTCAAAATACTCGATGAAAAATCTACTTTTAGACTATTCTTCTTCAAATGATGACCAATCTAAAAATGATAGAAGTAAAATATATTTTGAACAGCTTTTATCAGCAGGCAAAATAAAACTAAAACCAGAAGTAGCTACCCCTATACTTTCTGGCAAAAAGAATTTAGGTAAAATGCTTGGATACTATAAAATATTCAGCGACCAGAATTCTAACAAACAAATATTTCTCTGCTTATTTAGAATAAAAGATATTCCTTTAAAAGAAATATCAAAATTTGCATTAGAAAATACAACAAATAAAAATTTTAAAAGAGAATTAATTAAATCTAATCCATTATTAAAGACAAAATCTAATTCAGACAAACTGAATATTATCTATTCCAAGTATATAGAGGATGAAAAAGGGAATTTATCTGTTTACGCAAAAACTTCTGAAGAAATGCTCATAAGACTTGGAACCCAAGACAGCTATTATCCACTAAGTTTAAATTATTTGCTTGAAAATGAGCCAATATTAAAAGTAACAACTACAAAAGCCAACTTAGAACATCCTATGAGATCAATAATCAATAAATTACGTTTTCCGACTATTCTTCTAATTATATTTTCAACAATAATTATTGTCAGAATAGGTATTTTTGGATATACAGCAAGAATAAGAATTCTAAGTAGAGTTATTCTTTGTGTGTTAGCAGGAGTTTTACTACCTTTTGCTTCATTCATACTTACAGCATATTATAATCATTATTTTGAAGAAGAATATTCTGAAAACGAAATTCAGCATTATACTCAAATACAGACTGAGGTCATTAATAAATCTATTGAAGCTTATATTAACAATAGGGAATACGCAATATTAGAATTGCAAAATAGAATCTCGGGTTTATCTAAGCAAGAAGTCTATAATATTTTTAAAGAATGGATAAAAGATAGTGATGCAAGTATTATTTCATATAATTACCTTGATAAAGAAGAAATAATAATCTCTTCAACCCCCCAAGACCGTCTTATACAGCTAGGTAAAGAAGCTAAAAATCTTATTGATATTTGTTTAGATTTATTTTTCTCAAATATTGATTTGTCTTCTTATAATACTATTCAAGAATTTAAAAGTAATTTCACTTTTGAACCAAAATCTTTAACTAAAGTATTGTCTAATTATTGTGAAATCAACCCTTCTGTTCCAAATGAACCTAATGCCCTATATTCTATGTTCCCTATTTTTGAAAACGATAAAGTTGCTCAAAAAATAATTGGCTCAATTCTAATCAAATTTGAAAACCACAAAATTATAAGAAATCTACCTAATATTAATCCTGAATTATTCCAAGCTAATAAAATAGATAACTACACTATTAGAAATGCTGTTATTCCTGTTAACAGGAATGGTGAATTACCAGAATTAAGCAAAGTCTTATTAACTCAGGGTTTTGATTATCATAGTAATTTAGACAAGATAAATCAAATCTTAATAGATAAGTCATTTATTACTTGGAAAACAGATAATACTATTAATACTGGAGTTTATTCAAATTTAATAAACTCAATTATTGTCAGTAGTGCTATAAAGAACAATGATTATCAAATTTATGACACGAAGTTAGAAATTATTTATATAATTATTTACGTTATGTTTATGATTTTAACTCTTTCTGTGATACTAAGTGCCATAATTGTAACTCCAATTAGATTATTACAGAATAGTTCAAAATTTATAGCTAAAGGTGATTATTCAATTAAAACCAAATGGTCATCTGGAGACGAATTTGAAAAACTTACTACAGCCTTCAATGAAATGACAGATGCATTAGCTCAAAAAGATCGAATGACTAGCTATATATCAAAAGATATTGTTAAAGAAGTATCAAGCAAAAATGAAGATATGCTTCAACCAGGCGGGGAAAGAATAGCTGTTGCCGTTTTATTCTGTGCTTTAAAAGGTGAAAAAGAATTAAGCGATTATTCCCCGGAAGAAGTAACTAAAATTATAAGCTGTCTAATTGATGCAGCAGATGAAATATCTTCAAAATTCAACGGACAAATAGATAAATTAATCGAAGATACTATAATGATTGTATTTAGACAAATTAATGAAAAAGACAATATAGTATTGAATGCCTGCCAAGCAGCATTAGAAATTAATGAAAGATTAAAGAATACTCTTCCAGATTTCAAGATTAATATGGGAATTGCTTCTGGCGATGCAGTCTCAGGTAAAATTGGTTCAAGAAATGGTAAACTGGATTATACCGTAATTGGGAATCCAGTAAATCTAGCTGCCAGATTAAAAGCTCAAGCTTATAAAGCTAAAAATACAGGTATTTTAATTTGTCCTAATAGTATTAGAAAAATTCATGGTGCAGGGAAACTAAAATTTATTGAGCGTATGTCTATAAAGGGCAGAACTAATCGCACCTTCCCTCTTTATGAACTTATCGAACTACGTAGAGTATAAAAAAAGCTGGGCTATTCGCCCAGCTTTTTTGTTGTATTATCTAACTTAAACTTTACCAGCCTAATACATAAGCGAAAAGTAATGGAGCAACGATTGTTGCGTCAGATTCAATAATGAATCTTGGAGTTGTTGGAGATAGCTTGCCCCAGGTAATCTTTTCGTTTGGAACAGCACCAGAATAAGAACCATAAGAAGTTGTGCAGTCTGAAATCTGGCAGAAATAAGCCCAAAGTGGAGTGCCCTTCCAACCAAGGTCTTGTTCCATCATTGGAACACAACAAATTGGGAAGTCACCAGCGGTACCACCACCGATTTGGAAGAAGCCACAACCCTGACCACCGCCATTCTTTTTATACCATTCGGTTAAGAAAATCATAGTTTCGATACCATTCTTAATCATTGATTTAGAAGCATCGAATTCACCTTTAATACAATGAGCAGTGTAAATATTTGCAGTAGTGCAGTCTTCCCAAGCTGGAACCAATATTGGAATATTCTTTTCACAAGCTGCTAGAACCCAGCTGTCTTTGGGGTCGATTTCATAATACTGTTCAAGAACACCACTTCTGAGTAAACGATACATTACTTCCCATGGGAATAATCTTTCGCCTTTTGCTTTCATATCGTTCCAAATATCAACCAGATGGTCTTCTAAGCGTCTGAAAGCTTCTTCTTCAGGGATACAAGTGTCTGTAACACGGTTATAATGATTATTCAAAAGTTCCTGTTCTTGTTCAGGAGTAAGGTCACGATAATGGGGAACTCTATAATAGTGATTATGAGCAACAAGATTCATGACATCTTCTTCTAGATTGTTAGCAGAACAGCAAACAATAGAAATCTTATCTTGACGAATCATTTCAGCAAGAGAAAGACCAAGTTCGGCAGTGCTCATTGCACCAGCCATAGCAAGCATCATCTTGCCGCCTTTGTTGATATGTTCATCGTATGCTTTAGCAGCATCCATTAAAGCTGCAGAGTTAAAATGACGAAAATGATGATTAATAAACTGAGAAACAGGACCTTTGGCCATTACATTGTCTCCTCAAAGATGAAATTACTATGTACGGCATAAAACCCGACGCATTAGTTTATACAATTATTGATAATTATTGTCAAGTTAATTTCCCTTGTTACATAATCTAAATTATGTTAGAATTTGCCCACTTTAAAGAGGCAATCATGGAAAACATAGATAATAACAACAAACAGATTACAGAAGAAAAAGCACAGAAAAAAGTTTTAGAGACACCAGAGTCAGAACTCCCTGAATTTGAAAAGCAAAGAATAAAGAAAAAAATGATTCTTTCTAGCGTAACAGTGCTTTTATTGGTTTTGTTTAGTTCGTGGTTCTATGTACACGGAGATTCTTTATTTTTCAGCGATACAAGATTCTTAATGAATACAGCCTATACCATAAAAGTTTACGGAATTAGAGGCTATCTCGGAATGCAAGCTGCATTTAGAAAGATAGATGAAATAGAAAAACAGACTTCTTTTTATAATGAAAAATCAGGATTATATTCTTTAAATAAAACAAAAAAATATGAATATAATTTCAACAATAAATATAAAAGAGATTTGCTTAGAGAAGTAGCTATCCAATCTAAATTCATGTATGAAAATACCAATGGTTATTTTGACCCTAGTTTTGCCTCTTTACATGAAATATATGGTTTTCATACCCCAACAAAAACAGGAAGAATGCCTAGTAGCCAAGAATTATCTGATACTCTCTCTAAATGTGGTTATTCTAAAGTATTACAAATTAATGAAAAAGATTTAACAATAGCTAGTGGAAGTATGATTGATTTCGGCGGCATAGTCGGAGGTTTTTCTGTTATATATGCTAGAGAAATTTTAAAAGCAGCTGGTTGCAAAGCTTTTCTAATAGATGATGCTGGAGATATTTGGTTTGAAGGAGAAAAACCAGACAAATCACCTTGGAGAATTGCAGTAAAAGACCCTCGAAATAACGGTAGTCTTGCTATAATTGAATCAAAAACTCCTTTGGCAATATCTACTTCTGGAGATTACGAAAGATATGTGGTTGTGAACGGTAAAAAATACGGTCACATAATGGACCCGAAAACAGGAAAGCCTGCTGATTATTATGATTCTGTTACAGTCGTAACTCTTGATCCCATTCAAAGCGATGTACTAAGCACCTCGCTTTTTGCTATGCCACCTGAAGAAGCCTACAAATGGGCTGAAGATAAGCAAATTGCGGCACTATTCTTAGATAAAAAAGGCAAAGTAACTGTTACCCCTAGAGGGAAACTCTATTTTTCAAATATTAGAGAGAAATAATAATAAGTGTTGGATGTGGTAAGTGAAATAACTATGGACAACGAAAAATACGTAGCCATAAAAAAAACTGACTGGATAATAATTCTAGTTTTGGTTTTGCTTCCCCTTTTAATAAAAGCCATTTATGCCTTTATTCCCACAAATGATGTTTTTTTTCAAATAAAATACTACGATGCTAAGGGTAAAGAAATAACAGAAAATGTTGGACTAGACAAAACAAATAGGATTGTTATTCCTGGCAAAGTTGGCAGTCTAATTCTAGAATTAGACAAAGAAAAAGGAGTTAGAGTTGCTTCTTCCACCTGTCCTTGCCAAGTATGTGTTAATTGTGGTTGGACAAAATCTGATGCTTTGGTTTGTGTTCCAAATGCTATTTTAATAAAGCCTATTAATACTAATAAAGATAATTCAATAGATGCAGTTACTAGATAAGAATTAACCTTTCATACGGTTTTTCAACGCTTCAGCAATAGCTGGAGTAACCATATCTTCTATATGCCCCCCATAAAAAGCTATTTCTTTAACTACACTTGAGCTTAAGAAAGAATATTTCGGTTGCGACATCAAAAAGATTGTTTCTACTTTTGGATTAA
Organism: uncultured bacterium; assembly: GCA_946407375.1. GTDB lineage: Bacteria > Muiribacteriota > Ozemobacteria > Ozemobacterales > Ozemobacteraceae > RUG334. The sequence goes on along the minus strand of CAMJNS010000064.1, from coordinate 9,339 downwards.
GCTTATAGTTCGCAGCAAACATTTGAACTTCATATTCATAATCAGAAACAGCTCTTAAACCTCTAATTACAGCTGTAGCTCCAACTTTGTCACAAAAATCAACCAATAGGCCATTGAAATGCATAACTCTCACATTTTCCAAATCGTGTGTAGCTTCATTTATCATATCAACACGTTCTTCTGGAGAGAACAAACATTTTTTGTTTTGATTTACTAAAACCCCTACAATAAGATGATCAAACAAAGAAGCTGCTCGTTTTAAAATGTCAAGGTGACCATTTGTCATAGGGTCGAAAGAACCAGGATAAACAGCTATTTTCATCAGTTTTTCCCTTCTAATTTCATAAAATCAATTAAATCATAGCCAGCTTCTTTCATAATGTTGTCAAATGCAACTACAGGGAAACCCACAACATTAAAATAGCAACCTTCGATACGTTCTACAAAAAGAGCTGCGTGACCTTGGATGCCATAAGCACCAGCTTTATCATAGGGTTCTTTGGTATCTAGATAGGTTTCGATATCTTTGTCGGTTAAACTTCTGAAATAGACATAGGTTATTTCTGAGTGAGAATAAATTTCCTTCTTTTCAACATCAACCAAGGCTATACCAGAAATAACACGATGCTTCTTACCAGACAGTTCTTTTAACATTCGTTTAGCATCGGCTCTGTCTCTAGGTTTTCCTAATATTTCAGAACCATCTACGACAATTGTATCTGCTCCTATAACAAGACCTGTTTCAAGAGAATGTGAAGCATACATAGCTTTTAAACTAGCTAATTTTGCAGATTTTTCTTCAGGAGCAAGGTCTGCAACATCAGAAATCTTTTCTTCATAAGGTGATTCTATGTATTCAAAAGGAACGTGTAAACCATGCAAAATTTCATGACGACGCGGTGACTTAGAGGCTAAATATATCTTTGGAAGTGCAGTAGTCATTTCCTTAAAACCTTTCAATTTGTTTTAGGCTTATTTTACCTTTGAATAGCCAAGACCGCAAGTAGTTCTTTTCATTACTTTTCTTCAAAGGAAGCTTTAGGAAAAAAGACCCCTTTTGTCGCTTTCAGCGACACTTCCCCCAACAGCTTTCGCTTTGGGGGCAGGTCTTAAAGATGCTCCCCCAGAGCTATATGCTGCTGGGGGAGCTGGCGCCGTAGGCGACTGAAGGGGTCTTCTAGAAGTGATACTCAACCGCAATATTACCGCCGAAGCCATTGCGCTTGCCGGTAAACCCATAGAGAGAGATGTCGGTCTTCCAGGGGTTGGTCTTTGTGGCTTCTCGGCAATAGCCGAATTCTCCGCGAAGAGTGCCACCCTTAATGCTGGCTGAACGAATAGCGTTGCCGTTCACGGCGCCGTTAGAATGCCCGCCAAATTCGTAGTCATAAGCAATACCGCCGTAGCGGTTCCACTTTTTGTCAGTGCAAGAAAGTCTGAACCCTGCACGCAGAACTCTGCTTCTCACTTCGTCTAATGAATACTTGTCGGCACCGGCGGCGAAGTTTGTGCCCTCACGTTCGTTATAGAAGTATTTGCCGTATATATCAAGCTTTGTGCCTTCGTCTTCCTTGTAGGTCTTGCCAAAGCCGATATGACCACCACGGTATTTAGCCTTAATATCATAACCATATTCATTGCCTGCACCGTCATGAAGTATGCTTGAGGCATTATCTTTCATATTGCCCATTCTGAAACTGGCTTCTGTATATACATTATGTCTGTTGGTCCATTTCATCAGCAGACCGCCGCCAGTATATCTGGTATTACCGCTTCCAGCATCTTCAATACCATTCATATGCAGAGTGTAATTGCCTCTGCCGTATTCAGCAAACAAGCCGTATTCCATAGTGCCGTCTTTCTTTTCGAGGTTCTTGCCAACTGCCAGAGTGCAGTTCCAGCTATTGGTGTCTACATGGCTGCCTGTTTCATTGCGGGAAGAACTTCCACCAACAGAGGCAAAAGTTGATACGCCGTCAGAGCCTGTGTTTGCAGCAAGTCCTAAGCCTTCCAAGGCATTTCCTATGTGCTCGTTGCCAGCGGCAAGTATTGCGGTTCCGGCTTCCATAGCCATAACTGTTGTATGGGTTTCGTCAGAAAGCCCAGCGCCTGTCTTAATCTTGAAAACAAGGTCACTGCCGTCCATAAAGGCTGAACCTTCGCCTTCGTAGGCTGTTCCTACTTTATACTTTTCGCCTGTGATTTCGCCCGGGTTGCCATCGAAATCAGATACAAGAGTCATCTGCATATCTGCATCAAGCTTTTGTCTGTTTACAAAAGCTATCTTTGTCGTGTCAACCGCTGCACCATCGAATGAAACATTGCTTAGCATAGTTTTGTGGTCTATCAGCGCGCCTTTGTCCAGCCAGCCAATAGCTCCAAATGTAAGTTTATCAGCTTTATTCAAGACTGTAGTTAAAGAGACTTTTCCGCTCTTAGCTTCAAGGTTGCTTCTGATTACTGCATCCATAGTAACGCCAGAAAGAGGTGAATACTGGTATGACAGAGAGTTATCTATTGCTGCCATATCTGCAAGAGTATCATTAGCTTTCAAAAGCGTCATAGACTGATTAACAGAGATTGTTTCAGGCTTTTCATAGGTAATATTGAAGTCTTTGGTATCTAACGAAGTTAGCTTTGAATAATCATATTTATCCCTGCTTAGAAGCTCTGCACCATCTTCCCAGGCAATGGCATTCAGCTTGAAGGAAGTAACATCTTTTGAGCCTACCTTGTAAAGAATGTTAGTCTTGGTAGAGTCAGGTGTAACGCCTAAGCTCTGAGTTCCTGCAAGAACAACTCTTTCATCTTCATCAGAATCAGTAAATTCCTTTTGCCCATATGTGTTTTCGCCATTTATAGCGACCTTGGCAAAGTAACCTTCTGTATCGCTCTTAAGAATCAATACCTGTTTTTCACTATCAGATTCAGGCAGATTGCTCATTCCGTCAGTTTCGACACCAGCACTATCAGCCAGTTTCCAACTGGTATTAGCAGTAGAAGCCTTTTCACCGTCCCAGTTGGCAAGATCAAAACTGTTTATAGTAATAGCATTCAAAGCATATTTTACTTTTTCTGGCTCTACTGCGACTTCGCCAGACAGAGTTGCAGAAACAACTGTTTTATTTTCCAACATCGAGTCAAAATTCTGCGAATGGCTTGAACCTGTAATAGCAATGCCAGCTTCAAGATTCTTTGCGCCAGTAACAAGTTCCATTGAGCCTGTAACATCATTGGGGTTAGTAAATTTCAGACCTGAAGCGTCAATTTCAGTCAGATTCCTGAAATCATAAATAGAATCAGAATCAATTGTTCTGCCTTCGCCCCATTTCATACTGCCGAACGAAATACCGGTAACATATTTGCTCATTGCGTAGTATGTCAATGCTTTGCCGTCATCTGAAGCTTTTACACCGCCAGTCTTATCGCCTGAAAGTGTTACACCCTTTGCACTGTCGTTTTCAAAGGATTCAACCCCATATCTGATGGATTCATCAATATTTTCATTATTGAACATACCAGCAGAAGCAGTAATTATAGTCTTTTCGCCGGTTTTTGCATAGAGGCTGAAACTCGAAGCAGTAACTTTGACACCATCATCATCAGCTACCCAACCATCGTTCAAGGCATAAGCCTCTTTGGTGTCGTCCCAGCCTGAAAGTTCTATTGAATCCAGGGTTAAACCACTTACAATATAATTTACTGAGCCAGAACCTGTATTGACCGTACCCTTCATTGTGCCAGAAAAAGCCAGACCGTTTTCAGCCAGATAATTTACTGACTGAATGTGATTTGAAACATTTCCGTAAGTGACAGCCTTTCCATCGACTAAGCCAGAAGCGTTTGTAACCAGTGTTATTTTGCTTGTACCAGAAAGAGCACCTATCTGGTCGTTGGTCAGTTTTAATTCAAGCTTTGAAGCATCAATAGATTCTAAATTGTTGAAAGCATATGCGGTTCCACTCATATCTCTGTAATCATCGGCTGTTAGACTGCCTAGTGTAATCTTTGTTACATTCTTTGTGCTGTCAACAGCATAAATAAGATTTCTACCGTCATCGCTTGCTTTAAAGCCCTTTATCTTGTAGCCGTCAAGGGTTACACCCCTGTCTGTATCAGATTCAAAGCTGTGTCTGTTGTTTGAATTATCTGAATAAGAGTTAACGCCGGCAAAGACAGAATTACCAGAGAAACAGCCATCAATATTAGTTGTCAGAACCCTTTTTTCTTCGTCTAAGTCCAACAGAGTATCACCAGTGTTTACAGTTAGAGAACTGCCGATAGCCCAGCCACCAGGAACAGCAGAAGCCTCTTTCTCGATGTTCCAGCCGTCTAGATTAACTTCATCCAGACTTACTCCATCAACTGTATAATTCACAGTTTCAGCAGAAGTTGAAACTGTCCCTGACAAACTGCCCAAAAGCAATATGCCGTTAGAAGTATCATAGTTAATAGACTGACTCTGAGCAGAAACATTGTCTTTATATGAAACTGTCTTAGCAGCAGTTAAACCAGATGCATCAGAAAGAAGCTTCATACTGCTGCCTTTAGCAAGACTTTCTTTCTGTTCATTAGATAAAGTGAAATTAAGCTCTTTTGCATCAATACTGCTCACATTCTTAAAGCTGATACCAGCATTTGAATCTATGCTTCTGCCTTCGCCCCACTTCATATTGCCGAGAGAAATACTATCAACATCTTTAAATATTGCATAGTATGTCAGTGCCTTGCCGTCATCAGAGGCTTTAACACCGCCAGTCTTATCGCCTGAAAGTGTTACACCCTTTGCACTGTCGTTTTCAAAGGATTCAACCCCGTATCTGATGGATTCATCGATTTTTTCATCTTTGAACATCGCAGTTGAGGAAGTAAGAATATTTTTTGCTTCTCCAGCAGAAAGTTCAGGTTCTGTAAATACTCCAGAAACAGTGACGCCATTGGCATCTGCCGTCCAGACATCAGGAAATTCTGCAGTAGTGCCGTTCCACTTTGCAAGATTAATACTTTCGCCTGTTACTGAGTTAATAGTGTATTTTACTGCATTTGTATCTGTTGAAACATTGCCAGAAGCCTTAGCAGTATAAGCTATACCTGATGTGTTGTCTGAATAACTGGTGTTTATGCTTTTGTCTGTTCCATTTGTTACAGAACTTTCAGCAGTGATTCCTTCTGCTTTATCAGCCAGAGTCATTGAATCACCAGGCTTTAAAAAGTCGGTAGAATCTGTAAAGGTTAAATTAGAAGCGTCAACGCTTGAATCTGTAAAGTTATATTCATTGTTGAAGGTTCTGGCTGTTCCGCCATTGGCAAAGGTAACCTGACCTAATTTAAGCTTATCTACAGAAATATTTGCTTTCTTGTAAATTAGCTCCTTATTGTTATCAGTAACCTTAACACCACCGCCTGTAGTAGTGCCTGTCACAGAAACACCCTTTACAGCAGTGTCTTTATATTCGCCAGCATCCTGCCATTTCAGTGAACCTTTAACCTTCATGCCAGCCAATAAATAGGTGCCACTAGTTGATTCATCTTTGATAATAGTTTTTGTATCGCCAGGAGCAATTTCTTCAGGTATTGCCATGCCGTCTGTTTCTATTGTGGCGTTATCTGTGGCTGTCCAGTTGCTTAAATCTGCATCAAATGTGGTACCTTTCCAGCCAGCAAGGTCAATCTTATTCACAAATTTATTATTAAGTGTATATTGAATTGCTCCTGATGTTGTAGAAATAGTACCAGACAGGGTTGATTTTGATTTAATGCCGCTGTCATTATCGGCAAGTTCAAAATCCTGAGAATGGTCAGCGCCTGTAATTGTTTTATCTGCTGCAAGGTTCACTGCATTTGACAGCAGATTTACAGAAGCATCCTTAATTAAATCCTCTGGGTTATCAATTTTCAGCTTAGATGCATCAATTTTCGAAACTTTTGAGAAATCATAATCTGCACCGTTCATATCACGGATATCATTAGTATCAATAGTTCCAAGGGCAATATCTGTAACATACTTAGTAGACCCTACCGCATAGAGCAGGCTCAGTTTATTATCTGAAGCTTTAACGCCTTTTGCGTATTTGCCAGCAAAGGATACACCTTTTTCAGCATCCTTAGTGAAATCTGAAGTTGCTGAACTGCTTTCGAGATTGCTGCCATACTTATTAGCGCCAGAAATATTTTTATCATAGAAAGAGCTGTCGTCAACCGTTAGAATAGTAGTATTATTACCTGGAGTAACGCTTGTTGGTAATTTGAAACTGCCTGTTACTACAGGAACATTTGTAGCACCGTGCCAGGTTGCAGCAATAGTTGAAGTTTCACCGTTCCAGTTTGATAGGTCGACGGAGTCCAGCATAAAAGTGTTAACAGTAAATTTTACAGATTTATCAACCTTCTGAACATTGCCTTTATATGATCTTTCCAAGGCTATTCCTTTATCTGTTTCGGGAACGGAAGCAGTCTGTGCTGAAATTCCGCTGGCGTTGTCAGCAAAAGAAGCATTTTGTGCATCACCGGTATTACTTGGTTTATATTTTAGATATGTAACATCGCCGCCGTCATTTCCCCATTCAAGAAGGCTCATTGTTTCGTTTAAGGCAACATTTCCATAAAGCTTCAAATTTGTAATATCAAGGGTGTCTACATTTTCCATTGTAGTTGCTTTAAGAGCAGGAAGAGAAGTGTTCCATGCAACAGAGTGAAGGGCGAGAGTTTCAAAGTTTGCTGCTTTTTTTACGAGATTATTGACAGTACCCACACTGGTTTTTCCTTGCCAAATAGAGGTTTCATCTGTTTTATAAATAATCTTCCCTTCGGAATCACGCTTAATATTGCCATTTTCATCATAATCTACGGCTCTGCCTATATGAAGTTTGTTTCCAGAATGTGTGCCAGAACCACTTTCCCAATAATACCCGTAGATGACAGTGTCGTCTAAACCTGTTACAGTATCACTAAGGGTTACAGAGTTGTCTTTAATTGTTGAATTATTAGACTCACAAATATAGCCAGCGTAAATTATACAGTCAGAGCCAAAAGTTCCTCCGCTGATGTTTACAGAATTGCTAAAGACAGAACCACCATCTACAGAAAGCCCGCCATAGACCTCACCTAATTTTCCTCCGCTGATGTTAACAGAATTGCTAAAGACAGAACCCTGTGAAGAAAGCCCACCAATGGCTTCACCTAATTTTCCTCCGCTGATGTTAACAGAATTGCTAAAGACAAAACCTTCTGCAGAAACCCCACCAATGGCTTCATCTAATTTTCCACCGCTGATATTGACAGAGTTGCTGGTTGCGTTACCGGTCTGAATACTATACCCGCCATAGACCTCACCTAATGTCCCACCGCTGATATTAACAGAGTTGCTAGCTGCATCAGATTTAATCGATTTACCACCTTCGACAGTCATTTTTACTGTTCCACTACTGATGATTACGCTATTGCTAGTTGAGCAAGAAGTTCCAGAAAACCCACCATTGACAATATAGTATACTCCCCCACTGATGTTGACAGAGTTGCTGGCTGAAATACCATAAATAGAATAACCACCATAAACTTGAGTGTTCTCAGTCCCAACATTGATGTTTACGATATTATAACTAGCTGAGCCTGTATCATTTTTTACATATCCACCGTAAACTTTGCCGTTTATTTTTGTGGAATTACCGCTGATATTAACAGAGTTGCTGGCTGCGTTACCAGATTCAGAATACCCACCATAGACATTTTTCAAAGTTCCAGTGGCTATATTTACCTGATTATAGTTGGCATAGCCTGTATTGCTTGCAACACCACCGTAAATATTTCCTGTAATACTAGTTGTGTCGCCACTGATGTTTACTGAGTTGCTGGCTGCATCACCTGTTTTAGAATATCCGCCATAGACAGAATTATCAACTGTTCCGCCGCTGATATTGACAGAGTTGCTGGCGATAGAACCAGATTCAGAATAGCCACCATAAACTTCACTTTGAATTATTCCACCACTAATGCAGACAGAGTTAGTTGCTACATTACCAGATTTAGAATACCCGCCGTAAACTTTGTTCTTCGCCTCTCCGCCACTGATGTTGACAGAGTTACCTGATGCATACCGAGAATAAGAATAACCGCCATAAATTTTACTTTGAATTTCTCCACCACTGATATTTACTGTGTTGCTGGCTGCATCACCTGTTTTAGAATATCCGCCATAGACAGAATTATCAACAGTTCCGCCGCTGATATTGACAGAGTTGCTGGCGATAGAACCAGATTCAGAATAGCCACCATAGAGGTTTCCAGAATCTTCAATAGAATTATCATAAGCGATTTCACCGCCAGTCATTGTTACCTGGTTTTCGTTGACGTTGTCAGAACCATTTGTATATCCTCCATAGACAGCATAAGTTTTGCCTCCGCTCATGCTAACCTTATTTTTGGTAACAGCCAACTCTTTACGGCTATTTTCAATACATCCGCCATAAACTTTGCCAGATATTAAAGTCGTATCGCCACTAATGCTAACAGAGTTACTTGCCACTTTAACAGAACAGAGACTATATTCGTTATTAACATAACCACCATAGAGGTTTTGGTCCACTTTTCCCCCGTTGATGTTTACTTTATTTTCGACAACAAAGCATTCTTCTGTTCGGCTATTTTCAATATATCCGCCGTAAACACTGCCAGATATTAAAGTAGTATCACCACTGATGCTAACGGAGTTACTTGCCACATTACCAAAACAATGGTCATCTTCGGAACCTGTACGTCCGCCATAAACAGACTGGTTTACTTTAACACCGTTGCTGATGCTTACCTTATTGTTGCTGATTAAGTCATTTTCTATGCTTTGTTTACTAAATCCTCCGTAAACAAAGTCAGTTATTAAAGTTGTATTTCCACTTAAATTTACAGAGTTGCTGGCTACGCTACCAGATTCAGAATATCCGCCATAAACAGACCGATTCACCATTCCACTGCTGATGTTTACGCTGTTACTTGCTGCAATACCAGAAACGGAATAGCCACCGTAAACATCTTCTAAAGTTCCATCACTGACGTTGACGTAGTTGCTGGCTGCACTACAAGAACCAGAATAACCGCCATAAACATCTTTTAAAGTTCCATCACTGACGTTGACGTAGTTGCTGGCTGCACTACCAGAACCAGAATAACCGCCATAAACAGACTGCCACACTTCTCCACCACTGATGTAGACAGAGTTACTTGCTGCCTTACCAGAATTAGAATAACCACCATAAACATCTATTAAAATTCCATCACTGACGTTGACGTAGTTACTGGCTGCACTACCAGAACCAGAATAACCGCCATAAACAAAATTTAAAGTTCCAT
>CAMJNS010000063.1 GCA_946407375.1 uncultured bacterium | reverse complement strand
CGTTGCTGAAAGCAAAACGAAGTCCATCTAGAAAAGAATTTATAATGCGTTTGCCCTGTAGAATCACAATACTTGATAAATAAACTAAAAACATTAAATTTAACTTTAGAAAATAAATTTACTTGAAAAAAATAGTAATTTAGATATTTTGATATGATTTTTAAAGAAAAAATATAATTAATTTGAATATTTAGGAATTTTTGTTATAATTTAACTATAATCGATAAAAAAATTTTGCCGATAAATAATATAAGATAGGGAAAAGTATCCCTTCTTATTAGACTGCAAGGATGCAGCAGTTTGTTAGATTCAAGGAGGAATCTGATAAAATGGTTTTTTTGCCTATAAAAATTTTATCATATCATTTGGCAAAAATTGTACATTCCTCAGAAAAATCCTTGATTTTAATACAACTATAGCTACATTTTTAGAGTCTATTGGCTAAAAGTTTATCAAGGAGTTTTATATGAGTATTGATTCAATAAATACAAATATAAATGCTGGTACATATTCAAATTACAAAAGTAATATTGAAATGCCTAGCAGTCCTGAAGCTCCTGAAATTGAAAAGCCAGAACTTCAGGATGTTCAACTAATGTCTACCAAGGCAGCAGAAAACTTTTCTGACGAAAGCGAAGAACAGAAAGAAAAGCTCGAATCTGCCATTAAGAAACTGAACGAAACAGCAAAAGTGTTCAATCGTTCATTAAAATTCAAGATGCACGAAGCAACTCACAGAACAATGATATCTGTTATTGATACTGACACAGATAAAGTTATTCGTGAAATTCCTGGAGAAGAAGCTTTGGATATGGTAGCCAAGATGCAGGAATATCTTGGACTGATTTTCGATAAGAAAGCGTGATCTGTTAAAAATTTTCTTTTAGAAAATATTTAACAATTAGGAATGAGGAGTTAGTAATTAGGAATTTAAAGATTCTTGCTAGAAATACCTAATGTCTAATTCCTAATCTAAAAAGGTTTAAAATTGTAAATTATGAATTTGAGTTTTGAATTTAGGATTTATATAATCAATTCCTCATTCCTAACTCCTAATTTCTAATTATTAATTTGGGGGCTAAAATATGGTAAGTAGCATTTCAAGAAATTATATAAGCGGTTTATCTTCAGGGATGGACACAGAAAGTCTAATCTCTCAGATGATTGAAGCTGCCAGTACAACTAAATACAATCTTGAAAGAAAAAGAAACAAGATGTCTTATCAGCAGAGTATGCTTCAGGAAATAAATCTGAAGTTATACGAACTTCAGACAAAAGCTACTGACTTAACATTCAGCAAAACTTTCAACGGTAAAACCGTAGAATCTACTGATTCCAAAATTGTAAATGCCTCTGCTACTACTGCTGCCAAAGCTGGCACCTATAATGTAAAAGTAAAACAGCTTGCTACATCAACGAGTGTTACTTCCAAAGCTAAATTAGCTGGTTCCCTAGAATTAGGTAGCAATATCACCAGTTCAGGTAAAATGGGTGGCTCCAATACTTCACTTGGAGCTTTAGGTGTAAACCCCACTGGTTTAAAAATAACGACTACCGCCAGCAACGGACAGGTCAAAACTTACAATATTGCTACAAACGCCGATGAAAATACTTCTATTGATGATATGTTAAAGAACATCAATAATAGTATAAAGGCGAATTCTGAATTAAGTGGAAAAATTACTGCTACTTACGATGACAAAAACAACACAATCAAGTTTAATTTGAACGATAGCAAAATGTCTGCCACCATTTCAGACGGTGGTGCTCAAGGCGCTGATGGTCTGATTGCCAAAATGTTTGGTCAGGGAGCAGGCGGTTCTATTAGCCTTACCAAAGATATTCCAGTTAAAGAATCCTCTGTTTCTATGAGAAGCGGAGCTGCTACTACTCTTAAAGATTTGGATTTCACCAAGGGTTCAATTTCTATTACAAGAGGTGGTAGAACAGCAACAATAAACATGAACGGTTTAGACGACAATATGACCGTTGATGATCTTGTAAAATACCTCAATAATCAGATAGACCAGTCTGGCGCTCTTAATAGAACAGGGACCGCTACAGGCAATCCAAAAGACAGAGCTGTAGAATTTAGATATGATGAATCTAGCGGAAATTTAAGACTTGTTTCTACTAATACTGGCGACACAACAGCTTTCTCAATGTCAGATACAAATGGTGGAACTTTTGTAAAAGACATATTTGGTAAGAACACCAACACAACAGTAAATTCAAACTATGATGGTGGTCAGACTCTTGCAAACGAAACATTTGCAACTGCTATAACTGCTGGTGTTTTCACTATTGATGGAACTCAGATTAATATAGACCCAACCGTAGATACTTTGCAGGGCGTGTTATCACGTATTTCTGCAATGACAAACATAGATGCCACCTATGATTCAGAAACTGACAAAATAAGTTTCACTAGAAGAGATGGCAGCACTGCACCTATTGGCGTTGGTTCTTCAAACGATACTAGCAATTTCCTTTCTGTCACAGGAATGATAGCAGGCACTCAAACTTCCGCAGCTCATCTTACTGGTAATTCAACCGAAACCCTTCAAAATAACAATGGTACTCCTCTTAGTGTTGCTAATTTCCGCAACAAAACTATTCCATACGGCAATGGTTATTGGGGAAATCAGACTCAAACAGGTACAATTAACGTTAATGTTAATGGAACTGATCACAGCATTTCTTGGCAATCAGGTGATACTTACCAGTCTATTCTCGACAAAATAGCCGATATAGATGGTATTGAATCTGCTTATTATGATGCTTCAACAGGTCAAATCAATGTTGTGGGAACAGATAAAGGCAGTGACGCTTCTATAACAATAAGCGATAGAAACGGAAGTATGGCTAGCAATCTTGGCATCAATACATCTGCTCATGGTTCTGATGCTGGTTCAACTTTAACTGCTTCAAAATCTCTTTCCGATGTAAAAACTGCTTCACCTCTTGCTCAAGCTGGTTTTGCAACAGCAGTAACAGCAGGAAGCTTTACTATTAACGGCGTAAAATTTTCTATAAACAACACCCAGACCCAGACTATGGATTCAATAATTGATGCCATTAACTCTAATGAAAAAGTTGGCGTTAAAGCTCAATATAACCCGACAACTGGTGAATTCATACTTACCTCTACAGAAACAGGTAACAGAGCTATTGCAATAGGCTCTGCTACAGACACAAGCAACTTCTTAAGTGCTATGGGGTTAACTGGTGCCGTTCAAGATATTGGTCAGAACTGTATATATAGCATTGATTCTGTTTATGGCGGAACTGATCAGGTAAGCCAGTCTAATACTATCACTGATGCAATCGAAGGTTTAACTCTTAACTTCAGAGAAACAACCGTTGGTGCTGGCGAAACAATTTCAGTAAATATCGATACCGAATCTGCCAAAACAGCTATAAAAGAATTCATCGACCTTTACAACGAAGTAACAGAAACTATTTATACTAAGCTCACAGAAAAGAAAACCAAAGAACAAAGAGAATTAGCAGGTCTTACTGATGCTGAAAAACAAGCATTAAGCAAAGAAGACTTAGAAACCTATGAAGATGCTTATAAGATAGGCTTGTTAAGCGGAGACACAACATTACGCAATATTCGTTCTCAAATGAGAAGCATTATGGCTGCTGTTGTTCCAGAAGCTGATTCTGTTCTCAATTCATTGAGTGATATAGGTATTACTACTGGTCAGATTGGTTCTTCTTATACAGCAACTATGGTCGGAACTTTATCTATCACAGATGAAGATAAATTAGATCAGGCTTTGAAGAACAATCCAGAACAAGTCGCCAAGTTGTTCAACAACGATTCCGACAAAAAGAGCGGAATGGGTATTGCCCGTCAATTAAAAGAAGCTTTAAATTCTTTCACAAAATCTAACGGGCTTCTCACTTCAAGAATCGGTCGTTCTGACGGTTCTGGCAACAGCCAGATGGATAAGCAAATTGCCGCATTAAACGAACAGATTTCTCAACAGCAAACTAAGCTTAGTGCTAGAGAAGAAAACTTGTTAAAGAAATTTGCTGCAATGGAAACAGCTTTGAACAACTATCAGGCTCAATCTCAATCTCTGTCTAACTCTTTATCACAACTTCTCGGCAAGTAAATTGATAACATAGTAAAAAAAACCGCCATAATAGGCGGTTTTTTTTATATAAAGTCTTTTACGGGTCCTTTATAATTATTAAAACAAACACATTGATAAATCAACATAATAATTAAGGGAACTTGATTAAAACGTGCTAGACTAGTAAATATCATAGCTATTGAACCCAAAAATAAAAGATAAGTGATTGCAACACTTAAACCATCATCTTTACCATATGCTTGACAAACTCTATAAGGTAGGAATGCCATTAAAAGTAATGTAATTAGCCCTCCCATCGGAATAAAAGGAACTACGAAAAATATTATCAAAAGTATGAACATTTTCCAACCGGCACCGTAAATTACTTCGCAAATTTTCCATAAATTAACAAAAGGTATTACGCTAAACCACCCCTTAATTCCTGCTCTTTCAAACATTATCCACCAATATACTATAAAAACTATCATAGAAATATAGAAAGTTATAGGTAAGTTACGTATAATTGTAGATGCTATATTTAATATCTTATATCTACTCCTCGCAGTATTTTTAATATTATAAAGTAGAACTGTTACTAATATGCTAACAAAAATTCTATGCAAAAACAAAAACAATTCTCTCATCTCTCTTCTTTCATCTCTTTTCTCTAAAAAAGCTTGCGTTAGCAAGCTTTTTTATTATATTTGACAGTTGAGAAAGTATAAACTAAACTATTAATGTACACTTGATAGTTTATGTTGTAATTATTGTTGTTGGTTATTATTGTAGTTATTGTGGCTTTAACATAAGTATTATTTGTTTAACGACAAAACAACAACTACTAACAACAATAAATACTTTCATTGCCTTTTAGTAAAAAAACGGCCATGAATAGAATAAGAATTACATATAAGGGATAATAACAGTGCTTATAACATTAAATGCTAATCCTCTTGATATAAGCGGAATTGACGAAAATGCAACTGTTCTCGAACTGGTGAATCTTATAGAAGATTCTCTTAAAGGCTCTGGAGCTACTGTTATGAGAGTATTTCTTGACGGTAAGCAATATTTAACAGAAAACTCTGAAGTTCTTGAAGGCTTGAAACTAATTAATTATCAAAAAGTTGAACTTGTTTCAGAAACAGCTGCAGGAGTTGTAGAAGAAGCTTTTTATGACAGCACAGAAATATTGCTTCATCTAGAAGATGTTGCAGAAAATGTTTCTTCGGAACTTCGCCTTGGAAATATAAAACAGGCTATGGAAAGATACTTAGAGCTTATCAACGGCTTAGAATGGTTCATTACCATTATAAAAAGTGCCGATTTGGCTTATGCTAAGAAAATGGCTGAATCTTCTTACGAAAACGAAAGACAGGAACTTATTTCCAAAGTTAACGAACAGATTTCTGCTGCTGAAGTTGCTCAGGAAAACGAAGACTGGGTTGGCGTTGCCGATATAGTTGAATATGAATTTTGTGAAATTTTCAAGCACGGTAGAAGATTCATTGCCAGCCTCATGAAAGAAAATTAGGATTTAGAAGTGAGGAGTTAGGAATTTTTCTTAAGATGCTCCCCCAATGCAAAAGCATTTGGGGGAGCTGTCAGCTTTAGCTGACTGAAGGGGTCTTAATCTATTTATGCAACAAAATTTTCTACAAAACAATCTAATATACTTAAATGCCCATCAGGGCATTTTTGGTTTTGTACAGAATCTGTTAAAAATATATAAAGTCTCTAATTACAAAATTGAAGAAGCGAAGAATGATGAAGCAACTTTAGCTGTTACTGAGGAATCAGGCAAAATAATAAATTATCACAGTAAATACAATCCTTCTCGTGAGGCTGAGCAAATTATTGATAAATGTTACAAAAACGAAACACATGCCGTTGTTTTTGGCTTTGGGCTTGGTTATTCGACAGAATTACTTTTAAAAAAACTGCCTGAATTAAATATGGGACCACAACTTTTTATTGTGGAACCAGACCCATTTGTATTTGTTGCAGCTCTTAAGTCTCGTGATCTAAGCAAAATATTATCTGACAAGCGAATTGAAATCAGTCTTGGTTCAGATGTAGACGCTATTGGTGAAGTTTGGAATACTAAGCTAGATTGGTCTGTATTAGAAGGTTTGGCAATTATCGAACATCAGCCTACCAAAAGTCGATTTGGTCAATTTTTTAATAAGCTGATGGAAAAAATGAAATATCTTGCCAACCGCTCTAGAGGCAATTTTATTACTTTAATGAATGTTGGCTGGGAATTTCACAGAAATAATTTTATGAATCTTGCCGAAGCATTTGGGCTTCCTGGCGCAGAAAGACTATTTGATAAATTCACAAACGTACCAGCTATTATTGTCGCAGCAGGTCCATCACTCGATAAAAACATGGAACACTTGAAAAAAATCAAGGGCAAGTTTCCAATAATAGCTGTTGATACAGCTTACAGACATCTTTTAGCTAATGGAATAAAACCTGACTTTGTTTGTGCTGCTGATTCTTCTTATGAAAACTCTCTTGATTTTGTGGGCGTAGAAGATGAAACTCAAGTGATTTTAGTAGGTGAGCTTATGACTCATCCTGATATTTTCAAGGTTTTCAAAGGTAAAAAAATAATAACTACTTTTGGCGGTGGGTTGTATCCTCAGATTGGCAAATTTAGAGAGCCTATGGGAAGTTTGATTTGCTGGGGTTCTGTAGCTACAATGGCTTTTGATTTGGCTAGAAAAATGGGTGCTGATCCTATTATTTTCATTGGCTTTGACCTCTCTTTTTGCGATGGTCGACTACATACAAGGGGTTCATATTCGGAAGATATTCTTTATGAAAACCTTCATCCCTTCACTTCTATGGAAAATGAAACAGCCGAATATATCTGCGATAGAGGTAAATTTAAATTTGTTGGCGATAATGGTGAAATTATTTATACTGACACCAATATGAAAGCCTACAAAGACTGGTTTGAAGACCAGTTTCAGCATACAAAAGCAAAAATAATAAATGCTACAGAAGGTGGAATAGTTAATAATTTTGTTGAAAAAATGACTTTGATTGAAGCTATTGATAAATATTCTGACAAAGGTACAGAAGTTAACAGAATTATTAATGAAGCTTTAAAAACACCTGTTAAAGCTGATTACAAAGCACTAGGTCAATTCCTTAATTCTATGAAGGAATTAATTGAAGATTTTGAAAAGAAAATAGAATTAGTTAAGCCTTTGCTTAATAAGCTAAAAGAAAGTATTTCTGATAAAATGCTTGAAGATATTAAGGGCAAAGAATCTGAACAGCTTGAGATAATTATGGGGGTACACGACCAGATTTGTGAAAATGCTGAACTTGTTCAGTGGTTTAGTGCAGTAAATACAAAATTTGTGGCAAAACATACTTCTGATGTGGTTAAACTGAGAGGCTTAAAAGGTGTTAAGGTTGGTCAATGGCTAGTAATCGTAGATAATCTTTTTTCCAACTACGAAGACTTTGCCAGATACCAGCTCCCGCTAGTTAATCTTTTCTTTACACGATGAACCTCCCCAAAAGCGTTGTTAAGGATAGTTTTCATTTTTTCTTGGTTTGAACCTCTTCTATTTTAAACCTTCTATCTTTTATCTTAAATCTTTTGCTTGAGGTTATTGAAAAATATGATAGTATTATAATGTGATGGCATTTTCAATGCCATCACATTAGTTGTTATTGTTTTTGGTAGTTGTTGTTTTTATTGTGGAAAAAGCTTGAAATTCTAAGCTACAAGCTATAAACCAGAATAAAAGATTGCCAAAAAATATCTGGCTTGAAGCTGAAAGCTTATAACTTACAGCTTGGTCAACAACAATTACAACAAATATTGTATAAAAGCTTGCGTCTTTTGAGTCATCTGTTAAAATTATAAATAGGAATGTGAATTTGCAACGATGGGTTATCCAACATATGGTCCGAGCAAACAGCAGAATGCTGCCAACTATCAGAAAATAAAGATAGAAACAGCTTCTCCAGAGGCATTAATATTAATGCTGTATGATGGAGCCCTTCGTTTTATGGCTCAAGCCGAAGCTGCTTTTGAAGAAAATAATATCGAAAAGATAAATAATTTTCTTCTTAGAGTTCAGGCTATTTTCACAGAATTGCAATGCTCTTTAGACCGTGAAAAGGGCGGCGATATAGCTGCCAATCTTGAACGGTTGTATATTTTCTTCAACAATCAATTAGTTGAAGCGAATATGAAAAAAGATGTAAACTATTTGTTGGCAATTAAACCCATGGTACAAAATCTTCGTGATTCTTGGGAAGTAGCTATGCAAAAGCATCAGTCTACACAATCCAATGTACCGCCACGACCTAGACTTAATTTGTCAGCTTAATTTTTAGGAGGTGTATTTATGAGCGGTGTAAGCGGTGTTTCTTCTAGTTCTGCTGCCTCATTGATGCAGGTTCTCAACGACAGTATGCAGTCTCAGACTGATATGGCTGAAAAATTTGTTAAAATTGCTGCTGAAGAAAAGGTTCAGGCTCAACAATTATCGATGATAGGTCAAGTTATAGATAGATATGTCTGATATTGGCGTCATTTACTTTGTTGATGGCGTAAAAAACCTATACAGAAAAGACCTTGATTTAACAAAAGCTGTTTGGAATGGGCAAAATGCCTTTCAAATTTTAAACAGCCGTTTATCTAAACTAACAAAAACTAAATCTGTTTTACTATTGCCTGACTATCTTTGTCAGGCTTTTTTACCTTTTGCAGAAGCTACAAACACAGATTTATTTCCTTTTGATACTACTAAAATTCTAGAAAAACCCTATGGTCTTAACCAACAGCATTGGTTTTTTGAAAACTCGAGCGGTAATGATTCTTGGTATGGTGAAGTTTTTGCAAAAGTATTTGAAAAATATAACTTCAAAACAGTATTATTAATACCAATCACAAATTTACTAATAGATGCAAATGAAGTAGAAGAAAGTATAAGTCTTTTTTTTGACGAGGGTTTTGAAATCTGCTTAGCTGAAGAAAGAATTCCAGGAGCAGAATGGGCAATTTTTGATAGAGACTTGATTTTAGGGCTTTATAGAAGTCATCCCGAAATAATGACGGCAAGAGGTGCTCTTTATTGGGCTGTAAAGAAGCCATTATACCCATTTAAGGTTGGAGCCTATCATTGTCCTAGAATCAGACCTTCTATTAATGCAAATCTAAGGCTTAATTCCTTAAGGGCTTTGAATTGTTATAAAGAAGCCGCTCCTGCAAATTTTGATTCTCCTGATTTTTCTTATGGAAATTTTATCAATAAGTCTGGTTGGGAAAAGGCTTATCTAGACTATGCACCACTTCAAATCAATGTTGAGCCATCAAGCTTTTGTAATGCTTCTTGTGATGGTTGCCCAAATGCGACTTTAAAGAGGAACAAGTGCAATTTGTCTGCTAAAGAGTTTGAAAAAGCTATTTCTGATATAGAAGATAAAGATATGAGAATTGTGTTTTCTGGAATTGGTGAGCCTTTGTTAAATAACGAATTATATGAAATGATTAAAATATCTTCGGATTTTTGTAATTCATTACAAACTTCTTTGCAAGTAATGCCTGACGAAGATTTCCCTTATGAATATTTAGATCACATAAGAATAAGCGTTGATGCAGATATAGAAAGTGGTTTTAGACGATTAAGAAAAGGCTGCTCCTGGCAAAATATCGAAAGCTTTATAGAAAAAGCTTCTGAATTAAAAACATCTTATGATACAAAGTTTCCTGAAATAGGCTTGGATTTTTTGAGAAGAGGTTCTTCCGAAGCAGATATTCTGCCTTTTTTGAAAAAGTGGAAAAAGATTTGTAAACCTGTTTTTAAGAGTGACTTTTTTACCTGGCCTTATGATACGAAGCCAAGCAAAATTAGTTGGTATCAAATCAGTGGGCAATCAGATTTTTGTGGCAGTTCAAAAAACACTTCAACAGTGAGTTTTGAGCCTTTTAAACGCAGACCATGCAGAAATGCTTTTTCTCTTACGGTTTTAAGTGATGGAAGGGTTACTGGTTGTCCATTTGATGCTGAGGGTGATAAGTTTTGCCTGGGTAATATAAAAGAAAATACTTTGATGGAGATTTGGAAAAGTCAGAATGCGAAGGAATGGAGAAATAAGCATTTGTTAAAAGACTGGATTGCCACGAAGTCTTCGACTGCTCGCAATGATGATTTTGACTATTGCAAGAACTGTCACGACTGGCACAATACTAATTAGGAATTAGGAGTGAGGAATTAGGAATTGTGGACTGAGAGGTGGAGCTGTTCTAAAGCTTCCACTTGAGGGGAAGTGGCTTGCAAAGCAAGCCGAAAGGGTGACCTAACTAGAGTAAAAGTAGGGTGTGGGGTATAGGGTGCAGGGAGAAGAGAGACAAAGCTTAGTTATTGTTAACTAACTTACAGAAATACACATAATCAGCTTTGAAGTCTTCTAAAGATGTTTTACTCTTTTTTGCAGTTTCAAGACTGACTTTTGAATCTTTATTAAAAAAATTAGCTAAGGCTTTTAAATCAAGTTGCCCATCTCCAAGGTGAAGATGGGTGTCCGTTTCTGAGTTAGAATCAGCTAAGTCTGCTAAATGAAACATATTGGGTTTAAGATCCATTAATTCTTTTATATAATCTAAATGATTGATTTTAAAAGAGTTGGCAGCACAGATAGCATGGTTAAAATCCAAACAGAAACCGCATCCTGATTCTTTTATTATTAATTCGAGCTGTTCTTTGTTGTAACCTACACAGGTTTTATTGGGAGCAAGCTCAGGAATTGCTTTGTATGGTTTATTTTCGATTAAAGCTCTGGGTTCATTTAGTGCTTTAAGCTGTTTGGCTGTTTCAATGGCTTCTCCATCTATTCCACTATGGATAATAATATAGTCAACATTTAATTCATCAGCAAATTTTCTGACTTCGTTAAATAGCTTTTTATTATTTTCTCTTAATTCTGCCTTTGATAGATTGAAACCGTGAACAGAGTGTGGGCAATGAAGAGTAAATGGAATATTAAGCTTTTTCCAACTTGAGATAGTATCTGATGTCCCTGGAACGGCATATAGTTCAATATAGGAGAAATAACCCAAATCGTAAAGCCGTAAAGCCTCATTTGCATAATTGCTTAAATTTGTTGACCAAATCTTAAGACCTACTTTCAATTTAGTCTCCTTAATATACGTAGACAAAAGTATTATTAAATTGTTATTTATTAACATTTATAACACTTCAGACAATATATTTAAAAAATTACATAAATTCAAGATTTTCAATAGATTTTTATTAAAAATCTATGTACAGACTATTGCTATTGAATACTATTTTAAGTCTATTAACAATACTAAACATTAAGTAAAAATAAAAAATAATAAAAAATATTGTGCGTGATAGTGTTTTGTGAAAATAAGTCGTAGAGCGGTTTTTCTTGCTAAATTTCTAAAAAACGGTTAAAATTTAAGCTAGGAAATAATTTATGAATAATACACTACATTTTTTTATAACTAATAAAAAAGCAACTACCTTGATGGAAATCATGTTAGCTGTTGTTATTCTTGCATTTACTTTTATACCTATTATAGTTACTATTGGCACTTCGACAAAAGATACTGATGTGGCAAATTCTTATGTCTATGCTCAGACTACAGCAAGAAATATTCTTGATACCCTTCTTGATGATGTGCCTTTTAATTCAATAAAAGGTTCAGAAGGAAAATATTCTATTGCTGAATTAAAGACTAGTAAAAATGCATTGGGCAATGATTACGATATTAAAATATTTAACGATATGTTTGGAGTAGGTACTTCTGGTGAAGCTAAAGGTACTTTAACTGATGAAAGAGGAACTAAATACGAAGTAATCATGTATGTTTATCCTATTCCTGCAAGTGATAAAGAAGATGGAAAAAAAGATAATGAGTTGTTGTTTCATTATTTACCAAGACCTAAATATGAAACAGCTAGTGCAAGTGGTATATCTTATTGGTTTAATTATCCTTCTGAAACAATGACAAAATATAAAGCTGCTTTTTTAAGAAATGGTTGTGTTGATCCTATTTCTGGTGCTAGCACAGATTTACCAAATGCTTATTATCCATATAGTGGTGATACTAAGGGTTCTTATATAGATACTCCTGTTATTAGAAACTCATATGGGCTTGGAACGGTACCTGATTCTGATGGTAATTATTATATTATGAAAAAAATAATTTTAACAATAACTTGGACAGGACGTGATAAAAAAGAACGCAGATTAGCATTGTATACAGTAAAAGCTAATTTGGATTCAGATGGTAAGGCGGTGTCAGGAAGTTGATTATGAAAAAACAAGGAATGGCAGTGCCAATTGTATTAATATTTGCGACAATAATGGGGTTTGTAGCTATTTTTTTACTTAGAAATACCAGAGATTCAAATGCTCAGACTCAAACAAGTATGGAACAACTTCAGTCATATTTTATTGCAAGAGCTGGCGTTGAACACGCAATGATTAAAGTAAAATATTTAAACCGTGAATTATACGATGCTATGTGTATGCAGCAAGGGCGTAATCCTCTCTTTGATTATTCTCAAATTAAAGATGGAGATGAAGAAAAACCTTGGGAAGCTATAAGTCAGTGGAATCCTGGACCTATTTTTCTTTATCCTGAATCTGAAAAATCCTCGCGCCTTATAAAGGGTGTTAATTCAAATATGTCAGGAACTACAGTTGCTTCTTCTACTTGGATTAACGTATTTAAAAGTGATTTGGTTTCAAAAGAAAATCCAATCCCAAGTAATTCTATTTTAGATATTGATGATGCTAAAAAAGAAATTGAAAGTCTTTTGCCTGGTTATGTTCCATTTGTTAGTGGTGAATACTATGTACCTGAAATTAGAGTTTCAGCTTCTAAAGTGAAAAAGAATAAAGATGATAAACTAGATAATAACTTAGTCATTGAATTCACCGTTAAATCAAACTTTGTTTCAGCTAAAAATCAGGCTTTTGATTATGAAATAAAACGTACTATAAAAGTAAGTAGAGATTGAAATGAAGAATAAAGGTTTTACATTAGTAGAAATACTTATTGCTTGTGGAGTATTAGCATTATTTATGAGTGGTGTAATGGCTCTATATTCAAGTGGTAGTAAAATGAGTAATTCTACTATGTGGTTACAAAATACTACTAATAAATTAAGAGGAGCTACACGTTTGATTAGCGAATGCATTAGAAAAGGTTCTTATCCTACTCAGATTGAATATCCAAAAGATATTCAAGAAAGTAGAGCTGCCTGTTTCGATTTGCATTATCATAAAGATACTCTTACTGCTGCTGAAAGTGATAAAAATTTCTTAGTTGTGACAGAATCGAAACCAGTAAAAAAGGGTGAAACTAAAAACGTAGAAAAGGGTGAGCTGAAAATACATGTTTTTAAGTTAATGAAAAATGGTGATTTAACCTATGGAAGATATGATGAAACAGGTATAACAGAAGTTAAGGGAGATAGTTTTACCAGAACTGTTCCTCCCAAAACTTCTCCTAATTATCAAATCGTTCTAGTTAAAGACGTAGAATCTGTTGTTTGCCAGCCAAAGGAAAGTCGCGATGATTCACCTTTAGAAATCATTATTAACTGTGTAATGCCGAGAAATAAAGCTACAAAACGTTCTGAAAAAGCTATTGGTGTTCCTAATGTGAAACTTAATCCTGACTTGAAATAAATAAATGGAGAAAGAAATGTTAAAAAAGGTCTTTTTTATTGTTGCAGCTTTTATTTTGATTAGTTCTGCTGACAAAGCTTATGCTCAGCAAAATCAATTTGGTTATGTCAACATTGCTAATGCAATGTTGCTTCATCCTACAATGCAGTATTTTGATTCTCAATCTAAAAGATTTAGAATAGAAGCTTATAAAGGTGTAATTGCTGAAGAAAGAATAGAAGAAAATAGACTTAATTTTAGAAAAGAAATGAATAGGTTAGAAGATGAATTAAAAGCTTTAGAAGCGAAAAGAATCGAAAATGAAGAAATATATGCTGAAAGAAGTGAGCATATGGTAATTCCTGATGAAAATCTAAAAAAAATGGGACAAAAAGAAATCAAAGCTTACGAAACCAGAAGAGCTAAATTAGATAAAGATTTTTATGATGAAGCAGATAGACTTCGTGTAAAAATCATACATGCAAAAGATAGAATAAAGAATTATGAAAAAAATGCTATTTATACAAATTATCTATCTCAAGGCGAAACTAGTCAATTGTTTTCACAAATGTTAGATGATGTTTATGAAGCAGTAAATGCTGTTGTTAAGCGAAAAAAATTGGCTTTTGTTTTCAATAGTTCTTCAGAAATAAGCTATACAGATGGTAATGTTGTAGCAGAAAACCGTTTAGAAGATTTTTTTAAGAATTTTAAAGAAACAATAAAGAATCCTGATGGGAAAACAGTTATGGCAGCTTCTTTTAAATCTTGGTTGCAGGAAAAGAATACTGCTTTTTGGAACTGTTCTGATTCAAGAATATCTTCATTTGTTTTGTATGGTGGTGAAGACTTAACTGTTGAAGTTATTGACCATATATATGCCAAGTATAAGATAGGTAAAGAACAGAGGGATTTTATAAAAGAGTATTTTGAAAAAATAGATAAATTGGAAGACGGAAGATTTAAGTAAATTATTTATTATTATTTTATATTTTATATTTTATATAAAGGAGTAAGGGCTATGTCGAGTAAGAAGAGTAAGAAGTTTGTGAACATTATGCTGACTGCCTTGATGCTTATGGCAGGCAGCTCCGTAGAAAGCTATGCTGAATACGGGGTTAATGGGGTTTCATATATCCTTTTGCCAAATGAAACCGATAATCCAGGGGTTTTTAGATTGAACGATAAAGATGGTTCAAATGCAGACCCATGGAAACTGTTTACTATTACTAATTTAACTAAAAAAGGTAAAGTAAGTGGTCTTTCCGCAAATCAAGAAAATAAAGTTTTTTTGCTTACTGCAAATGCTAAATCAGATGACGACTATGTACCTGCTGCTCCAGGTTGGATGCCTAGTGGATTGAAATTTAAAGATGATGACCCTATTTATATAGCAGCTGCAGGTCCTTCTGACGGTGGTGCTAGTAAATATATTAGAAGTGGTTGTCCACACGAACCTTATTATTCCTCTTTCCCAGCAAATGATAGTAGCCTTTATAGATTTTGGTATGAAAATGTAACTTTAAATGGCAAAAAATATAAATATGTTTGTAGATTTAATGGTCCAGCAGGTGTTAGATATTTAGATGGAAACTATACTGATCCAAAACATCCTGAAGCAGAAATAACTTGTGGAACTGCTGATGACAGAAGAAGTAAAAAAGTAAGAGGTACTCCTATTTGGGACGGAACTGTATATTCAGCCAGTAATCCAGATGGTGCAATTTTACATCCATATTATAATGATAGCACTTCAAAACATTATAAAAAAGTAATTATTCCTTCTCATTTTGGTGTTTTATCTTATTACCTTTATGGTACTAGAAATGAAAAAGCCATTGAAGGAAAGTGTATGAACGGTGAGGATGATCCAAAGGAAAAATTCATTTTTACTGATGCTGCTGGTAGTGGTTATTACACAAAAAAATCAGGAAGCAAACATAATAGTGGTTCAATGTTTGGTTGTATAGTAAGAAGATTCTATGATAAGAGAGAAAGTGGTCTAGATCTTTACTCCAAAGATGACACTACTGTTAGCCCCAAAAATCCTCAGAATGTTGCTTTTACTTCTAGTAATCTTGATAAAGCAAATGTTTTAAAAACAGTTGATATTAAGATAAGAGAAGCTTATGGTAAACTCTGTGGTGATAACTGTATAGATGGTGGTGAACTTGAAGGTGGCCCTGTTTCTGGTATAATGTCTACAGTTACTGTTGTAACAACTACTAAGGGAAATCGTTATGGTTTCAATCCTCTTGGGGAAAGATATGGAAGTATTTGCTCAAATAAAATAGATGCTGCTCTTCGTGTTGTTCCTTATTCTGGTGGTGAAGATGTTATAGATATAGCAGCAGATAAAGATGGTAAAAAGTGGGGATATAGAATCACCAATACTTCATACTTAGATAATGAAGGTGTAACACCATCTACCGTTTCTTGTATTGGGGTTTCATCTAATTTTAATGGAGATGACTATATTTATGGTTCTAGTGCAGACTATTTTGTCGTTCAAGACTCTTGGTGGGGTATGGGCGGTATTGCATATGAATACTATAAACCCGATATAGGAAAGACTGGTTTTGTAAGAAAAATTGATTATATGAATAAGGCTAACCAGAAAGAATATACTGATTTGGGTGACGTTGATGGGGATTTAGATGCAATAGGTATAGATGGTAACGGTTATTTTTATACATTAGTTACAGAAAAAGAACCATCAGATGATGCAATGAAGTCTCTGACTGTTCCTTCTGGAAAACCTGGCAGTGTTGGTGGCTTAGCCGTTGATTATAGTGAATGGAGAAGAGATAAATTTAAAACCGTTGGTGATGAAAAAATTAACGATGGTTACGAAGTTATCACTGATATGAGCAAGTTGAAAAAGGGAGATTACCAAAAGGCAAGTGTAAAACAGAAAATATATAAAACTGTTTATAGATACGGTATTTCTAACGGAACTACTTTAAATGCCAGTGCAAAAGAACGAGTAGGGAAAAAACGATTATTAGCTGGTTATGATACTTGGATTAACAATTTAACTTGCCAAAAAGATAAAACACCCGATAATGTAAGTTTTTCTTATGATAAATGGCAAGAAAGCACTAACCCTGATGAAAAAGTTTCCAATGTTCCTTGTGAACTTGCTGTTGTTAATATTGCAGACTCTCCAATAAATATACCTGGAACAGATAATCATTATGTTGTTGTAACTGGTGCAAAAGATTCAAAAGGTAATAATAAATCATATGTTCCAGGAACTGTGTATGGAGAACATGATAAAGTTACATTTAAAGTAGAAGGTTATAAACCAAAAATTGGTGGAGTTCAAAGACAATTACAGTCTGTTGGTGATATTAGGTCAGATTTAAAGAATGTTTATATCAACAATATCCCTGGTGAAACTTTCTTGAATGGTAGATATGAACATGACGAAGATAACGATGGTATGTATAGTGGTTTCCCATCCACTATGTTTGAAGCAACAAATAAACCAACAAAAGTAACTTGGAAAATTGCTCAAGTAGAAGATACGGTAGCTCCATCTTCTATAAGTAGTGCAAAAGTAATTAAGTATCTTAACGATTTGCCAGATGGTGGTATTAAACAAGGGCTTGGTATAAATAAATTTGCTGATTTAGAATACCAGTTCAAAGACCCTGGTAGATATTTGGTTCAAGCAACTGTTGAGTATAATATATTTACTAATTATGGTAAAGCTTCTAGACCAGATCAATTAACCTGTGGTAAAGCATCTTTTGTAACTAAACCAAGACTTATTACTGTTTATGCTAATTCATTAGCTTTAGATAGAACAGAAAGTTATATAACTGATATTAGCTTTACTGTTGAAAATAACTTTGGTAATCCAGATGCAATTTCTTCTGGCAAAGGTGTAAAGGAAGAATCATGTAATGCTGCTGAAGATCCTAAAAAAGCTAAAAATTATACCTTTGATACTGCTGAAGGAGATAAATATCCTGGTGATGATCCAAATCGTCATTTTGGTAAATTAACAGTTTCTTTTAATGCTCAATTTGTTAGATCTGATAATGAAGGTACTACAAGTGATATGAGTACTTCTGATGGTATTGGTGTGTGGGATTATTCATATTATCGTAACTTCTATAGAAATAAGGCTAAGGATTATGGATTAAATCTTTTAGACCCATTTACCGAATTAAAGAGAGTTAAAGATTCAGGAGCTGATATTGATTCTGAAAATATTTATTTAAAAGCTCAAGAAAATCATGTTTATAACTATAATGGCTCTGGGTTTTCTTCTTATCCTTCATTAACAAGTAGTTATAAAGTAGATGTTTACAATCCTGGTAAGAAAAAAGAAGTTAATAATACAATTTGGAAAGATGCTCATGAAGTTGGTACGGAAGTAGATAAAGTCAAAGA
>CAMJNS010000062.1 GCA_946407375.1 uncultured bacterium | reverse complement strand
TTTTATTGATCAGTGTTATAAAGTATCTGTTTTTTGTATCGTCCTTATCGGACGAATTTAGATTATTATCTGTCCCTAGGGCGTTTTCAACGCCCTAGGTTAATAAAGTAATGTCCTTTCGGACATATAAAGTGACCGAAAGGTCACTACATTAATAACCTAGGGCATCGAAGATGCCCTAGGAATAGATACTAAAAAACTAAAGCGTCCAAAAAGGACGCTACTTCTAAAATATAGATTAGTAGCTAAAAAAGTTTGCGTTTGCCCTGTAATGATAATAAAAAAATATTGACAGTTATAAAAGTAAGTGTTAAAATAGCTAACACCTTGAAGCGATTAATGCTTCATATTGGGGTATCGTCTAATGGCAGGACAACAGTCTCTGGAACTGTCTATTGGGGTTCGAATCCCTGTACCCCAGCTTGAACGACCTAGCACCAAAAAGCTAGGTCGTTTGCTTTTTAGCTCTAAATATTGTATATAATATAACCTCAAAAGTTTTGAAAGTGAGCAATTTAATATAAATCATGTTTGTTGATTTGATTCTTTGTATAATTGGCTTGGCGGTTCTTGTTTATGCGGCCGACAAATTAGTAGAAGCTGCCTCAAATCTAGCATTGAATTTTGGTGTTAGTAAGATGGTTATAGGCTTAACAATAGTAGCAGCAGGTACATCATTGCCTGAATTTGTAGTAAGTATAAACTCTTCTATAAAAGGAAATCCTGCATTATCTTTGGGTAACGTTGTTGGTTCTAACATCATGAACATTGCTTTAATTCTGGGAATTACTGCATTGATACTTCCAATAAACAGCACTAAAGTAATGGTTAAACGTGAAATACCTATAATGATTGCTATTACAGCATTAGCTTGGATTTTTGCAAAAACAGATTCTGTAATTACTCCAAACGAAGGTTTCGTTTTACTTCTTATTTTTTTCGCTTACAATATAATGAGTTATACTATAGGAAAACGAGAAACTAAGTTAGCTGAAGAATATGAAGAAGAAGCAGAACGTATTGTAACAATTGTTCCACCTCAAAAAGCTTCTAATGAAAATACAGATGAAAAGGCTTCTGAAAAAGAAGTTCAGGAAGAAAAAACTAACGAAACTAAAAGTGAAAATAAAGAAGAAGAAAAGTTACCTGGCATTGGAAAAAATATATTGTACATCGTAATTGGTCTTGTTGGCATGGTAATTGGTTCAGAACTTTTGGTCAGAGGTGCGGTAAGTATAGCTAAGACATTAGGTGTAAGCAACGAACTAATAGGTTTAACCTTGGTTGCTATAGGTACATCACTTCCAGAACTAGCAACTTCTATTGTTGCAGCGAAGAAAGGGCAGTCTGATTTGTCTGTTGGGAACGTATTGGGTTCAAATATATTTAATATTTCAGCAATAGTTGGAACAGCTGCATTTGTTCCATTATTTACCTCTAATTCAGCTTCAAAAATCTATCTGAATGTTTCGCCAGAAATGCTTTCTCTTCACATCCCGATAATGATGGTAGTTGCGGTAATACTACTTCCAATCGTGATCACTGATATGAAAATATCAAGAAAAGAAGGGGCATTTTTCTTAGCTATATATATTTGTTACACAATTATGTTGATACAATCGGCTATTCCTTCTCAAAAACAGGGTGAAGCATCTTCTAAAATAGAAATAGAACAAACGAAATCTTTGCCTGCATCTTCTTCTATAAATTTAAAAACTAACTAAATAATGCTTGAAGATAAGTGCATTTTCAGTTAGGATAATAAAAGTTACTAATGGAGAAAACTACGAATGGAAACTTCAGCTATAGTTGGTTTACTTTTAGGCGGATTATTAGTTTTTTTTGTTATAGTCATATGCTATTTGGCTAGTTTAGTTCCTTGGCTTACTTATTTTAACTGTAGAAGTAATAACGTGCCAGTTACACCAAGTATGCTTATCGGAATGAAATTTAGAAATGTTCCGATTGACTACTTAATAGAAACTTTGATTAAAGCAAGAAAAGCCGGTATTGATGTAGGACCTGAAAGATTAGAAATTCACTATTTGTCAAATGGCAATATTGGTAATGTTGTTCAGGCTTTAATTAGTGCAAGTAGATCAAATTTGAGGCTTGATTTTGAACAGGCTGCCGCTATAGATTTGGCAGGTCGTGATGTTAATCAGGCGGTTATGATGTGTGTTCAGCCAAAAGTTTTGAAGGCTCCAGAAATTCAAGCAGTAGCAAAAGATGGTATTGAACTCCGAGTTAAAGTAAATATAACTGTAAGAGCAAATTTAAGAACCATGATTGGTGGTGCTGGTGAAGAAACAATTTTAGCTAGAGTTGGTGAAGGAATTGTTTCTGCCATTGGTTCTTCAGAAAAGCATTCCGTAGTTTTAAAGAGTCCAGATGTAATAACTAAGCATGTTATGAGTTGTGGTTTGGATGCTGGAACAGCATTTGAAATAGTTTCTCTTGATATCGCAGACATAGACGTTGGAAGAAATATTGGTGCAGCTTTGAAGAATGCTCAGGCTATTGCAGACAAGCAAGTTGCAGAAGCTAGAGCAGAAGGAAGAAGAGCTACAGCAGAAGCTTTGACTCAGGAAAACAAAGCAGCTGAACAGGAAGCAAAAGCCAAACTGGTTGAAGCTGAAATGAGAGTTCCATTAGCCTTAGCTGAAACATTCCGCAGTGGTAAGTTAATTGTTAAGAGAAATCCACGCAAAGCTTCTTCTAGAAAGCTCTTAGAAAGCAACTTAGGTCGCTCAGGTTTGAGCTTCGGTGATGACGAATGAGATAAAAGAGCCTACAATTGAACAGCTTGAGTTCATGAATAGGCAACATCAGAAAGATTTAAGACTGATTAGGCACATGACCGATGCCCAATACAAAGTATTCAAAAAGAATATATCTATTGGCATCATTGAAGATATGGATAGAGCTGAAGCTTATGACCTTTTGATGTCTATGCTGGCTCTGAATCAACATCTCTTATCTATAGCCAAAGCAAAACAAAAGGATAAAAATTGAAAAAGTTATCAAATAAAAGGATTTTGGTAACAATTTTATTTTCAGTTTTTATTCTTTTATTTTTTGCGAAAGAAACAGAAGCAAGACATTATCCACCTCCTGTAAGAGTAATAGCCAGGGCAGATGTTTTAAGACTAAGTTACAGCCGTTATAGTATTGTTGAATTTGTAGACGTTTATAATGATGACTTCGTAAATCCATTAGTTATAGAAGCTATTACTGCTGATTCTTGGCATATTCATAGAAAATTTATAACAGATGAAGATTGGTTAGAGAATAGGGGACCAATCGTTATTCAGCCAGGGAAATCATTTAGGGTTGCTGAAAGAAAACGTGTTGTTGCAGGTGGTAGCCAAAACCATAACTGGTGGTATAAATGGACTAGATTCAAGGTAAAAACTGCTAATTGGGGTGATATATACTCTAATTTAGTTTCTTCGCCATTTCAGCCAAATGAAATTATTGAAATTCTCATAAAAGAAGATTTGGTTGACCCAACTACCCAGCCTCAGTATTTGAGTCCGCAGCAAAGAGGAGCGGAGAACCACTATAGATAAATTAGGAATTAGGAGTGAGGAGTTAGGAATTGAGATTTGAGAATTGAGAACTGAGATTTGAGATTTGAGATTTGAGAAATGAGAATTGAGAATTGAGAGGTGGAGTTGTTCTAAAAGAAACACCGCTAGGTTTTTGGCCTAGCGGTGTTTTTTGTATATTATAAATTAATTATTATCTTCTTCTATAGTCCCCAGGCACCTTCATTAAGAACATTAGTATCAATTTCTTTTCCGTCTTTTCTAATATAATCTATTTTAACTATAGTATTGTCAAGATTATGAGAATTAGCATCACTAATTCCTGAAGAAGTTAAAGATATAACATAATATGTTGTATCATCTTTATTTACTTCCTGGATGTTAAGATTGTTCGAAGTATCATTATCAGATTTTGTCCAAGAACGTAAAGGTTCTAGTTTAGAGTTAAAAGCGGTAATTTTCCAAGAACAAGATTCATAATCTATAGCTACTCCTTGGTTTGAATTTTTATTATCATAAAAAGTAACTTTTGCGTTAAGATTATCTTTGTATTTTTCAATCTTTACTTTTTCTATTTCATCTAATTCAGCATAACTATCGTAAATATCTGTGTTAACTTTATAAATTTTTACCGAATTTCCTTCATTAGTCATATTTAACAAATTATTTTTTAAATTAATATGTAAATTTGTTGGTAAATTTATTATATTTTTACAAACTACAGTATACATTGGAGTATTTTTATTTTCACCAACCGTGATGAGTATTGTTGTCTTTGAGGCAGGATTGCTCATTTCAAAAGCTTTGTCTTTATACATTATATTAGTAAAAACAAAATTGCTATCAGAGTCTAAGCTATGCCCCTGAAAAAGAACGCCGTTAAAATATAAATTCAAAGAATTAAGATCAAAGGAAGCTCTGGTATTAGCACTTTGTTCGGAATTACTATTAATTAGATTTTTATCTACAGTTACTTTTAATGTACAGACTTCAGAATCATCATAGCTATCAGCATTTCCAGCACAGCCTGTAAAAATAATACAACTGAAGAGAAGCATAATAAAAAGGATGGACTTTTTTAGTAATTTATTCATGTTTGCGGCTCCATAAAATTTAACCTATTTCGAATATATTATCGGCATTATTTTTTATAAATTGAGATAATTCCTCATTCCTCACTCCTAATTCCTAATTCTATCTATAACAAAAGCACCCCAATTTTATGATTGGGGTGCTTTTGTTATAGATAGAATTATGCTGGGGTAGCGTTACTGTAAAAGCTTTCCCAGATTTCCCGTTCTTCGTCAAGAACATGAAGGGCAAATTCATTTCTTAATATACTTACACAAAAATCTGTTGTTAGAGTATCAAGTTTACCAATATCTTCATTTATGTATAGGAAAAGCACACCTAAAAGTCTTTTCTTATCTACAAGAGGGTAGGCTATAACATCATCTGATTCATTTTCAGATTTAAATGATATTTTATTTTCATAATTAACTTTTAATTGTTCAATTATTTTACTTTCTACAGTATTTAGTTCTAATGCCTTGGAGCGATTGATTCTAGAATAGCAGTCAGAAAGGCCATCACTTTGAATTCTAACCAGCATAGCATCTTTTAAAGGAACAAGTTTGCTGATTTCAAATAACATTCCGGAGAAAGGTCTAATTTCTGATGAATAATCGCTAAGAATCATTGTTTTTACAGAATCTAATTTGTTATGAAGTTTAAGCATATCTTCGTGTAATTCACGATTTTTATTTTGAACTTTTCTGTTTTCAACAGCACTTTTAATAACTCCAGCGACCTGTGCCAAGTAATAGCTTACCATATCAACAATATGTTCAGAACTTTCAACGGCACCATATTTTTCAAGCATCATCATACCTAAAATATGGTTGTCTTCTTTTAAGGGAACGAAGGCCACTAATCTTCTTAAATCTCCATTGGTTATGGCAATAGAACCAGCAGACTTTTCAGGTCTAAATTCAGCATTAAATACAACAGGTCTTCCTTCGGTTAGAGCTGGGTCTAGAGTTTCAGGATTATTTCTAGGAATATCAAGAAGACGTGGAGATACTTTTCTAATATCTAGAATTTCTGTTTTTTGGTGACTCATATCGGTAGAATCAAAAACATGGAAAAACGAATTTTCTAAGCCAAATAAATCTTTTGTTCTTTGTTCAACTTTGGATATTAGCTCATCTAATTCGCTACAAGAACTAATAAAATCAGCCACATCTTCCAAAATCATCTGTTTATTTTCTAATTCTACTTTTAACTGATCGTTATCAGACTTTATTGCTGCAACATTGTCCATTAGTTCAGAGATGCGATTGCTCTGTTTTGTGGCATCTATATCCATGTCGTTAACTTTTGTATTTAAAACTTCTATTTCGATAGATTTATCTGATGATAATTTGGATAGACCTTCCAAAGAGTTTTTCAGCTCTCCGTTTTCTTTACTTAACTTTTCAATTGTATTTCTAGCGTGAACACATTCTTGGCTAAGGGTATCAACTAGTTGTTTACGATTAACTTCTAAAGTCTTTTCCAAGAAAGAAATCATTATTCTGTCGTTTCCGTCAAATTCTCTGTAATAACTTATTGTTAAGTCGTAAATATGTTCAGATTTATCTTTTAAAAAGATTTTTACATCCGAAATTCTCTTGAAAGTATGTGAATTTAATACTGACTGGAAAGTAAAATCAAAATTGGTTTTTTCTAAATCAGGTAAACAATCCAATAAGTTTTTATCGTCAATATCTTCTAAAAGAAGACTTTCAAAGCATTTACCGTTAATAATTTTTCCATTGGAATCTATAACTATCCAAGGATTATTTTGCATTAAAGCAATGTGTTTAAGGGAAACAGCAGTAGATTTACTATGAAGCAAAGATTTGTCTAAATCTTCTACTTTTTCTTTAAAAGCTAGAGTTAATTTATTAGAAATAACAGTTAAAGCGGTGAATATTAAGAAAGAAGCAATAGGATAAGCGACAATCCAAACAGTACATTCGCTTAAATCACCGACATTAGGTGGAAAAAATTTCAAATGATCTAATCTTTTAAGACTTATTAAAAGAGAATTAACAAACCAACAGCTACAAGTGAAAAAAGAGTATGCTATCCCAGCTTTTATTCCTATAACAGAACCAGCAATGGCAATTGGAACTGCTGCCATAAAGAATAGTGGACTTTCAGTAGAACCAGTGTATCTAGTTAAGCAAAGAATAGCCACTAAATCAAAGAATAATTGCAGGTGCATTATATTTTCTAAGGATATAGGGTTGAAAGAAAATTCTTTTGTTGTTTCTAAAACCATTAAGTATATTATGCTGGCAAGTTTTGCCAAAACAATAGGAAATTCAAAAAATCCTTTTATTCCTTTTTTACTAATATTCCCAAAATATTGGGAGATTACCTTAATCATTGCTCTTTTAAGAGTAGAGATACCTTTTGTTACCGACAACTGTCTATTTAGCAAAGAGATATGAAGTGTAAGATAAATGTTAAAGACAGCCAAAGCACAACATAATATATATATAGGTGTCAGTCTTCCTTGGATATTTGAACCCAAACTATAAAGAAAAGCAAAATAACAAAAGGCAAAAATGACTGGTATTGCGGCCCATCTTAGAGTTACTAGGTTACGAGCAACTTGCAATTCTCTTCTATAAGGATTAACAGACATAAAAACTCCTGAATGTCATAATATACACTTCAAGCTTCATATCGACATTCAGGAGATATTTTTTTATAAAAAAGTTGTTATATTAAAATTCTTATGAATTAAACCAATCTTTAACAGCACTGAAAATGTTCTTTCTTCCTACGCTACCTGCTTCAGAAGGAAGTTCTTCGTGTGTAATTTCACTGATTAAAGTAACTATATCGTTACGATATTCAGAGGTATTGTTGGATTCAAAAGCAGTTTGGCAGTTGTTAACCAAGTCTGATGCTATTTTCCAGTCATCATGTATTACGAAGCTAACTTTAACATTTTTCTTTTGGAAAGCACTTTCTAGTTCTTCTTTAGATTTGCTGTAGTAACTACCAAATCTATTTAATATAAGGCGCATCTTTTCTTTTGGATACTTCAAACTATCCATAACGTTCAAGCAGTTATGAATTGCTACGATATGTCCCATATCTGGATTCATTACTAGCATAATAATATCGGATAAATCTAGAGCATTGATTGACATATCTTGTAATAAAGAGTGAGTATCTATAATGATGTAATCATATTGGTCTTTGCAGTAAGAGATGATTTTTCTGAGGTGTGTTGAATCAACGCTTTCAGACTGTTCTGGTTTTAGTGGAGCGGGCAATAAATCAAAACCTGATTTATGTTTTACCAAACAAGTTTTAACGTCATCATAACATCTTAAAGCATCAGAAGCTGTTAAATCTACAATAGTTCTTTTGGTTTTTAAACCAAGCATAAATGCAATTCCGCCGAACTGGAGATCTAGGTCGATTAATAATACTTTTTTATTTAAGTATTGTGCCATACCATATGCAACATTGGTTGCAATAGTGGTTTTACCAGATCCACCTTTAGGACTAAAGAATGTAATTACTTGAGCTTTAGTCTTAGTTGCTTCAGGTGTTGATTGTGCTGCTGGAGTATGGCTATCTGCTCTAAGACGCTTTGTTAAAGCAGTCATAATGCGTAAAGCAACGAAAGAATTAATACGTAGTAACATATCAAAATTCTTTTTTTCTATTTGTAGAATATCGCAATCTGTTTTGGAAGTAATAGTTGCGTTTCTAGGCAAATCTTCTACCAATGCCATTTCTCCGAAGAAATTACTTTCATCAGAGGATTTAATAGTAGTTAAAATTGTCTTTTTACCATTAATTACTTTTGAAACTTCTACTTCACCATTTGTCAAAACATAGAAGGCATCGCCCATATCGCCTTCTTTAAAAAATTCTGTATTGGCTGGTATAGATCCTTTTTGAACAACTTGTATAATTTTTTCTATGTCAGCATCTTCAAGTCCGTTAAAAAGAGAAACATTTTTTAGCAAATCTAAACTTATATCAGACATTCTTCACTCCAATTTATATTAAAATTTTTGATTATTCACTTTTGGAATTTGTTTCGTTGTTAGAAGATGGATCTTCATTTTTTGAAACTTCAACTTTTTCAGCATCTGCTTCTTTTGCAATACCCATTATCTTATTGTAAACTTTTTCTCCAACTTCAGGTGATAAAATCTTTTCCCAAACGGTTTCTCTTTCTTTTAGAGAAATAAGTTTAACTTCTTTATCACTAACAACTAGGAATGCCACTGGCTCAAGAGTTGCACCGCCGCCAGAACCGCCACCGAAATTAGCATCGTTTTTACCTTGACCGCCACCTGCACCAAAACCAAAAGAAACTTTTGTTACAGGAATAACAGTCCATTTTCCACAGACTGTAGGTTCGCCAATAACGGTCTTAGAATTAATAGCGACCTTCATTTCAGATAATACAGTTTTTATCAAAGCGTCAATAGCCATAGACGACAACCTCCTAGAGATTTAATAATTCTACCAAAAAGTTGTACATAAAAAAACTTTTTTATTTTTTTATTTAAAAAAAAGCTAAATAATGTTTGGCAACTTTCCGATATTTATTGAAGAGTAGATAAAATAAAGGCAAACAAATCCAGGAGGCAAAAAAACATGAACGTCAATGAAATTAATCAGTCGTTTTCCAATTATTATCAACAGCAGATAAAGAGAAGCTATAACAACAATGATGTAAATCTTCAAGTTAATGATAGCAACTCTGTATATGCAACAATGCAGCAAGATAGCTTTGCTAGCACTATTTGGAATATGACCGATTCTATGCCTCGTGCTAATCAGATTTCTTTTACTGCTGCTGTTATTGCCAATAAAATGGTGAACCAGGGCATTACAAAAGAAAACTTAGCATTCTTAAAAGATGTGAGCAATAGGTTTTCACAAGAAGAAATGAACACTCTTAAATCTGAAATTATGAGTGATCCAAAAATTAAATCTGGTGATACCAGTGTTGTTCAAGAATTTTTAAGTAGTCTTGACGAAATTATGAATGATAAGAGCAACGAAGCTTTACAAAGCCAATTGAAACAAAGAAATCTTCATAAGTTTAGAAGTATGGATGAAATCTTCTTCCAAACTTCACTTTTGTTTGATGCAACTAAAAAAGGTCTCTTTAGTCTTGATGATCAGGAAGTAATCAATTACGATAAAGCCTGAAAAATAAAAGTTGAAAGTTGAAAGATAGACTCGTCATTGCGAGCTTCTGAAAGAAGCGTGGCAATTTAGTAAGACGGGAAGATGAAAGTTGAGAGTTGAGAACTTAAGAGCTTAAGAGCAAAAAAAAGCACAAGAGAAAATTCTCTTGTGCTTTTTTTTTGCTTTTAATTAAAACCTTAGAGAAGCATCGACAGCATATCGTCTATCTTCTCTGTCGCCTGGTCTTTTCCCTAATTCTTCTGCATAGGTGGCAGCACTAAAGGTCAAGTCATTCCAACTAAAATCTATACCTCCAGTTAAATAACCACCTTTTACCCCAGTAAGCAAATGACAACCTTTTGTAACTTGAATTCTGGCACCCAATCTAATTTTATTTAAAGAATTAATATGAGATTGGTCATCAAAATATTCACAGGCTAAAACGAGTTTGTCGTTTCTTTCTTTATCGCCAGTTAAAGGTTTTATGGAAGCACCTATAGAATAATATCTGGTAAGTCTTCCAGCTTCATCGGAGAATTTCCCTTCAAGAACATTTCCTACAAAAGCACCAATTGTGGGGTTCATTGGGCTTGTTATTTGCCACAATGCTCCAATATCTGCATCGAAAGCAATGCCGGTAGTATCGGTATCTTTCAGAGAATTTGGAGTTAAAGCAGCGAAATCTCTTGCAGAATAAGAGGTTTCAGTCATTTTTCTTGTTGCTATCTTTAATGTGGCTCCCCACCAACCTGCTGCTTTTTCGTTAAACATTATTTGGCCAGTATCTTCGAATGGTCGTGAAACTGTTCCTGTAAAAACACAATCTTTATAGACTGAAGATTTAACAACAGGACTGGTAGGATTTTCTACAGTATATAATTGGTTATCATCATATCTTATAGAAAGTCCATAACCATTTTTCCCAATATAATAAGCAGTGTCAGACCAGCGTTGATAACCAGTTTTCCCTATAATCCCTTCCAAATGTTTGTAATTAGACATACGTGTTGCTGCGGTATCGCTATTGGATAACGAGTCGATATGGTCAATTACGTCACTATAATCTGTATTTCTAAAAAACGAAGGTGAAAGAACAGAATATGATTCTGATTGCAAACTCAAACCAGCAGGGTTTCTATAAAGTGATAGATAATCATCAGAAATCACAACAGAAACTCCACCCATTCCTAATGAACGAGCATTTTCATAAGAGCTTGGTTGTGCTGCTTTAGCAACAGTTAATGTTTGAGAGAGGACAATTGTTGCTAAACATATTTTTTTCAAGAGATTATTCATTAATTTAACCCATCTAAAGCCACTATGGCTGTTTTAAATTCGCTTACAGAATTTGAATATTTGCTATTGGCTTCTTTAATTTTTTGCCCAAAGTCACCTACCGCTTCAATTAAATTGAAGTTCGCCTGAGTATAAATACCAGATTTTGTTACGCTATTAAATGGAGACATGGTTGTCCAGGAACTACCTCTGCCATTTAAAGCAATAGATAATTCGATATAAGCTTTTTCTATTGAATTTGGAGAATAATTCGAACTAAAATTGGCGTAAAGGGTTTCCCAATTTTGAGTTTTATTATCATTAGTTGTGAAATTGATTTGGTCTGGATTATCTAGTTTAGAATTTAGATTTGTATCGTATTTAACAATTATTGTTTTAGCGGCTGAAACAGAAGCCATTAATGCTCGGAACAATAAATCTTCATTGGTTGGTTCACTTAGTAATGCCATATCGTTTATAGCATTATTTAAATTATCCAAACTAGTTATTTTTCTACAAGCTTGAAAAACGGAGGCAGACGAATTTGCGGCAGCCAAGTCATTCTGAAAGGCATTTAAAATTGTAAACATGTTAAAACCAGAAAGACCAGCATAAGCAGAAGCTCTTCCTCGTCTAGCTTTGTCACTATTCTCTTTTTCCAAAGCTCTGTCAAAACGATTTAAAGCTGTAGCATAATCGGCTTCTGCAAGTCTGTCGTATCCTTCACTGATTAAATCACCTGCAGAAGTGGTATTGACACTGCTATCTATAGCTTCAAACATATTACATCCACTAATAAATAGAGTAAAAGTTAGAAGCATTATAATAGACTTTATTTTGTTTTGAGCTATCATAGCTGCCCCATATAACGAATCTGGTGCAACTATCGGCAGGTTGCTAATATTTTTAAATAATTAAGAAAAAATTAACTTTAACTTTTAGCTTTTAGCTTTCAACTTACCTATCCAACGTTTATGACCGCATTGAATCCATTCAATATTATCTAGACCATTGATCTTTTCAGAAGTTACAAGTCGGTCTGCAGGTTTCATTTGCTCAACCCAATCTTCATAATAATCAGGTAAAGGAATCTTTTTTTCGTATAACATTGAATCAATTTTTAAAAGATTTTCTTTTTCTTTTTCAAATAATGAAAAGGAATTAATATTTACATATGAATAATTTGCATCAGGGTTAAAGTAATATTGTGAAAAAGTGAAATTAATATCGTCGCTATATATCATTCCACCTGGTTCAGGTTTCCAGGTTTTTAGTTCTTTCATAGAAAAATCTATAGGCATAGTATCTATACATCGCATAGAATACCTTCCTAGTCCATCATGGGTAGATAAAAGAAAAAATGTTACCAAAACGAACAAACTAAAGGCATACTTAACTCTTGCTTCTTTAAAGCAGGAAGAGAGATTTACTATTTCCGAAAATTTGTTAGAAAACCAAATCAATAACAAAGAGTCTCTAAACAGAGCCAAATCATTAAGCCCAAGATTAATAAATAGTTGTATGAATAATGCAACAAACAACAAAGAATCATTTAGCAGAGTTATATAACTGATTTTTTTCTTATAAGATTCTATCCATATTATTAAGGGTGCAAATAGCAACCAGCAGTTTTCTATTAATAAAGGAACAAAATCTTTGAGTGGGAGAGACCAATAATATTTATAACTTATATTTATGCGATCTAATGAATAAACTTCAGGGGGAATGATGCACCGCAGTATCCAAATATATAAAATCAAAGCAAAAGCACTGGCTTTAGGTTTCTCTTTTATTGTGGAA
Source organism: uncultured bacterium (assembly GCA_946407375.1). Lineage (GTDB taxonomy): Bacteria > Muiribacteriota > Ozemobacteria > Ozemobacterales > Ozemobacteraceae > RUG334. The sequence continues at coordinate 5,479 of CAMJNS010000062.1, read as the reverse complement.
GAAAATAATGCAATTATATACATCAAAAGCATTGAAAGTAATAATTGAGGAGAGCTATCTAGTATTCGTAAGATGAATTTGCCGTTGGCCATCATCAAAAGGCTCATGGCAGCAAACCAGGTTATAGGATTGTTGGTTGAGCATAAACCTATTATGTTAAATATTATGAAAGCGCTGATGACTAGATAAAATAAGGCTTCTTCTTTTGCAAAATAATATACAGGTTTGTTATTCGCAACGCTATCTTTTATAATTTTGTCACTTATTAGAAAATCGTTAGATCTAGCAAATGACGCAGATATAAGCATTGCATAATTAGGTGACCAGCCATAAGAGAGTATTTTTAGAGGAATTAGAAAAATAATTAATGAGATAAATACTATAAAAAAATAGTTTACTATTTTATCTTTAATTAAAGTCAAGAATTTCAAAGGGCTTTCCTCAATCTATATACTTTCGAAAAACATTCTATCATTATTGTTGCTTTACTTCAATAATAGCATTATTCCTTAAATTTATTTAATTTTTTGAAATATTTTTCGTAATTGTTAAATGAATCAGAATTGTCTATATCTTTAGGAGTCTTGCCTTCGTTATTTTTTATTGTAAAATCTAATTTTTCTTCGTATTTGTAAATAATATCAAGTAATTTCTTGTCAGATGAATATTCAGAAAAATAATGCAAAACTGTATTTCCTTGATAATCTTGCAGGTTCATATTTGCTCCTTCGTCTAAAAAAAGCTTTATGGCGAGATTATTACCAGCCATAACAGCCAAATGCAAAGGAGTTTGTTTCTTTAAATTCTGGCTATCTGGGTCAGCCCCATTATGTAGCAATACAAGCAAACAATCAGAATCTTGATTATATACAGCTTGATGCAAAGGTGTGTAATAGTATAAATCAGGGAAATTTGGATCAAAGCCGTTTTGTAAAAGCAAATCAACCATTTTTTCATCTGACTGTTTAACTGCATAATGTAATGCGTTTCTTCCTGTGTGATGATCAACAAGGTTTCTGCAATCATATTCATGAATCAAAAAGTTCATTATTTCATACTGTTTAAAATATGCAGCAATACAAGGAGCGGGTTCTCCTCCTACTGTCATTTTTAACAAATCTTTTCCATTTTTTACTAATGTTTTTAGCTCTTCTAGTTTTCCCTCTTTTATGTATTCATAGGCTTCTGCCCATTCACTGTCTTCTGGCGAAAGCTTGGTTTCTCTCCAAGATGGTTTTCCATTTTCTAAAAACCTAATCATATAACTATCTTGGGTTTCGTTCTTAAGCTTTTTATCTAACTTTGCCCCACAATTCATCAAATAAAAAGCCATTTCGTGCTTGTTGTTTTTTACAGCATAAAAAAGTGGGGTGTTATTTTCTTTTGTTTCTTTATCTAAAGGAATACCTAGTCTTAAAAGTTTTCTGGCAAACCCTATGTTCCCTGCTTGCGCTGCTGAATGTAATAAAGTTTTACCATTTTCCTGTTCGACTTTTAAATCGGCTCCATTTTTAATCAAAACATCTATACATTTTTTGCTGTTTTGCTCTGTTGCATAAGCTAATGTATTCAATGTATTAAAATTTGATTTGTCATTTTTAGGGTGATAATCCTTTTTGCAAAGTTTATCCATAAGATTGTCATAGCCTTTATCTATAGCTATTTTCGTGACAAAAGGTTTAACAACCATTGAATTGACTAAGGAATTTTGATTGTAATAGTTGCAATCATTTTGGAAATCTTTATCTATTGCTTCTATTAGCTGTTCTTCCGTCATTTTGTCATAATCGAGAATATTTCTTGAAGGAAGTTTGCTGTTTATATTCTTAGATTTTTCTTCTTTATTAAGTAGAGCTTCTTCGTTTTTATAAACATTAAATACGGAATCATCTATCAGGCTTTGTGAATCAGTTGATTTATTTGTAGAATTATTGTTCTTCACATTTAAAGAATGTAAGTAATTCTGATAATTCTGGTAATCATTAGCCTCTTCTTTTTGCCTGATTAAAGTTTCTATTTTATTTTGCAGATAAGTAAAGAACCTGTTTAATTTATTTTTGCCGCTGACTTCGTCTCCTACGATTATAATTAATGCAACAAATGCGATAATTAATATAACTACAAAAATCTTTTGCAAATTAATTTTTTGTAGTTCTTTTTTATCTTCTTCGGTAATTAAATTGTTTGATGAATCCTCATTCAATTGGCTAGAAGGCTTATTATGAGAAGTTTCTTCATTATAAGTTTTTACTACTTTGCTAGAAATGTTGGATTCATCGTTTTTCATTATTTAATACTCAACAAAGCTTCTATATAAGATAGCAAATCACAGCTATCAATAAAAATAGCAAGAACAACTAGTGGAGCTACCCATTTTATTATGAATATCCAGGCTGACATAAATGGGAAATTCAAAGTACCTTGGTTTGTAATTTCTCTTAAACAGGAATTAAATACATATCCATTTGTAACAACGTCAGGATTCCCTTTTTGGTTTCTAACTATAATAGTTTCATATCTTAGACCGCCATCCCATATCCAACCAACACAAATAGCAAGCATTATTCCACCAAAGGGAAGAAGAATATTTGAAGCTAGGAAATCCATTGAATCAAATATGCTTTTACCGGGCAACAGATTTATATGGCTCAAAATTCCAAAACTTAAAGAACAGGGGATACCCAAAAGGAAGATAATTAAAGAAACTAGCGTTGTTGCACCGAATCTTTTCATGTGTCCTTTGTCTGTAATATAGGAAACTAATCCTTCCAACATAGATATTGAAGAGGTTAATGCTGCAAATAACATCAAAGTAAAAAATATAATAGAGATAAAGAATCCCATGGGCATTTTTTCGAAAACAGCAGGTAAAGTAATAAATATTAATGATGGGCCAGCGGTAGGTTCAAAATTGAATGCAAAAACGGCTGGCATAATAGCTACTGTTGCCAATAAAGCCACTATTGTGTCTATAAAAGGAATAGAAATAGATGATTTAAAAAGATTGTCTTTCTTACTTAAATAACTGCCATAAGTCATCAGAGCACCCATTCCCAAAGACAATGAGAAAAAGACCTGACCGACAGCATCTAGAATAGTTTTACCTGTTAGCTTTGAAAAATCAGGCTTAAATATAAATCTTACACCTTCTAAAGCATTTGGTAAAGTAAGGGTTCTAATTCCAACTATTACTAATATAACTAATAGTGCAGGCATCATAATTTTAGAGTATTTTTCAATTCCCTTTTCAACACCTAGCGCTACTATAATATAATTCATCAAGGAAAAGACTAATAGGGTTATACAAGGCCAATAAGGATTTGAAGTATATTCGGCGAATATTTTAGCATAATCTGGATTAGAGCCAAAACTGACAAAGCTATGATATAAATAGTAAAGTATCCAACCACCTACAACAGGGTAAAAGGATAACAATACAAAACCAGTAACCAAACCCATTGCTCCAACCCATTTTAACTTTGGAGAAATCAGACCATAAGAACCAACTGGGTTTAATTGCCCAAATCTTCCAATTGTAATTTCTGCAATAACAAGAGGTACTCCAATAAAAACAAGCAAGAGAGCATATATAATAATAAAGGCGCTTCCGCCATTTTGTCCAACTAGATATGGGAATTTCCAAAGGTTGCCTAATCCTACTGCAGAACCAGCAGCAGCCATAATAAATCCAAAAGATGAAGTCCAATGAGCTCTGTTGGCTGATTGACTATTATCGTTATCCATTGTTTGCCTCGACAAATTATGTTGTGAATAAAAATGTGTGTTTTTGTGTGGCAATGATTGTAACCGAAATTTCAAATAAAAGCGAGTCTTTTTTTTATTATTTTGTAGTGCATAATGTACAAAATTCTTGCAATTTAAAAATAAAAGTGATAATATGCGCGCAACATAAAAACACAAAAAATATTAAATTTTTAGGAGAGTATATTATGGCAGTTACTGAAACTACCTCCGAAGGCTGGTTTAGCAGACTCGGTGGAGCTATAAAAGGTGTTTTTGCTGGTATAATTCTTATTTTTGTAGCTATTATAATGTTAGGTTGGAACGAAAAACGTTCTGTCGACAGATATAATACTATAGATTATGCTAAGAATAATTTCGTTGAAACCGCTGCAGATAAAATTGATTCTGCAACTGAAGGCAAGCTTGTTCATTTCAATGGTATGACAGCAACTAACGATGTTCTTACAGATAAAGACTTTGGTGTTACTGTAAACAACTCTTTGAGTTTGAACAGAGACGTTGAAATGTATCAGTGGAAAGAAATTGAACATAAGTCAACTAAAAAGAATGCTGGTGGTTCTACTACTACAACTACAACCTATACTTATGAAAAAGGTTGGGCAAGTGGTTTAATCAATTCTTCTTCTTTCCATGAATCAGGTCATGACAACCCAACAGTATTGCCTTATAAAGCAGAAGATACAGTTGCAGAAAATGTAACTCTTGGCGCTCACAAGATTCCTTCTCATAGTGCAAGTCATCTTGGTAGTGCAGAAGCAGTTGCTCTTGAAGCTGATAAGGTTACTGCTCCTGTTAGTGCTATTATAAAAGGCAACACCATTCTTTATAACCTTTATAAAGAAGAAAAAGCTCAACAGGCTAAGAAAGCTTTTGAAGCTAATGCTAATGTAGCTACTACTGAAACAACTGCTACTGAAGCTACTGCAACTCCAGAAGCTACTACTACACCAGTAGCAAACAAAGCATTTAGCGCAATTGAATTCCAGGCTAGTGAAGCAGCACCACAAATTGGTGATATTAGAATCACTTTCAAAAAGCACCCAGTTTGCAATGCTACTGTTGTTGCTGAACAAAAAGGCGAAGAAATCGTAGCTCATAAAACTCCTAGTGGTGAATTTTATGAAGTTAGAACTGGTCTTATGACTGCTGCTGAAGTATTCAAAGCTGCTGAAGATGAAAACGCTATGTTGACTTGGATTCTTCGTATCGTAGGCTTCCTAATGATTTGGGGTGGCTTCGGTGCAATCTTCAAACCTATATCTGTTCTTGCTGACGTTATCCCATTATTCGGTGATATAGCAGAATCTGGTATTAGTATTATAAGTGGTTTATTAGCTGCTGTTCTTTCTTTTGGTGTAATAGCCATTGCTTGGTTGTTCTGCCGCCCACTTATCGGTATATTGCTCCTTATCCTCATGGGTGTTGCAATATTCGGTATCATTACATTGATTGCTAAAGTTAGAGCTGCTAAGAAAGCTGCTGCTCCTGCTCCTGCTGCAGAACCAGCTCCAGAAACAACTCCAGCTGCTTAATCAAGTAAGTAACTAACAAAAAAAGACAACTGATAAAATCAGTTGTCTTTTTTGTTTTAGTAGACTAAAATTTTTTTCACTTCTTTAAAAACTAGGTTTTTTTATAAATGGAAAATTATACAAAAATAGAAAAAAGTTGCAGTAGCTGTTTTTTGCGTATTGTCGGGGTGGTGTTTGGTCTT
>CAMJNS010000061.1 GCA_946407375.1 uncultured bacterium | reverse complement strand
CATAATATGTTTAGGGCTATTAGACGTGTTATGGAAGAACATCCTGATTTAAAGGCTCTATATCCAATACATATGAATCCTCTTGTAAGAAGTGCTGTAGCTGATGAATTGGGAAATTTTGACAGAATCCATCTTATAGACCCTATAGAAGTTTTTGATTGTCATAACATTATGGCTAAATCATATCTTATATTAACAGATTCTGGTGGGATTCAAGAAGAAGCACCATCTTTAGGGAAACCAGTTTTGGTAATGCGTGATAAAACCGAACGTCCTGAAGGTATTGCCGCTGGAACTTTAAGATTGGTAGGAACTAACGAAGACAGAATATATAATAATTTTAAAGAATTGATAACCAATTCAAATGCTTATGACAAAATGTCTAAAGCAAGCAATCCTTATGGTGATGGTCACGCTTGCGAACGAATTGCTAATATCCTTTCTGAAAAACTCTAAAATATGAAACCAAAAGACATTCTGCACGACAGATATGACTTTACAGAAGATGATAAAGCTATAATCGATATTTCCCTAGAAAGTATAAATGACCTCTTTAATAGCTTTGACAAAAAGACTAGTTTTTACAAGAGAGAGCTAGATCAAGACTTTGAAGATTATCTAATTGCTTCTGTTCGAGAATTAGAAGGTCACGATTTCGTAATAAAGCTTGAAATAGAAAATAATTACGATAAAATTACTGAAGAGCCAATTAGAAGAGCTATAAAGAATCATTTCCGCTTTTTATATTGGAAAGAACGGAAGAAGATTTCTAAAGTCGTTCTAAAATTTGTTTTGCTTTTAATTTTGGGTGTAGCTTTAATGGGGTTCTATTACCAACAAAGCCGTTTAATGGGTTCCATAGATTCTATTCCTATGTATTCTAAGATTATTATCGAAGGAATCAATATTGCGGGTTGGGTTGCTTTTTGGGAAGCTTTTACCTGTTTGATTTTTGGCTTTATTCCTATTGTTAAAAATAGAAAACTTTATGAAAGCATCAGTAAAGCAGGAATTAGAGTAGGAAAACTTTAAAGGTTATGAGAAAAAAAATATATTTATTCAGAGTTCTTTTTTGCTTTTTTTATATTGGGCTTTTTACTCTTTATTCAAGGTATTCTTTTGCATATGATAGAGTCTATTATTCCGAAGGAATGAATGGAGCTGTAAGCTGTGGGCACCCTCTTGCTGCAAAAACTGCAATAAAAATACTTAAAGATGGAGGTAATGCCGTTGATGCTGCAATTGCTGCTGCATTTGTGCTTGGGGTTGTGGACTTTTCAAATTCTGGCATAGGTGGCGAAGGGTTTGCACTTATTTATCACCCATCAAATAAAATCATAGCTATTGATGGCTCAACAAAAAGACCAGCTAGTGATGTTAAGAATGAATACGATTGTGCAATAGCATTACCTGCAATTCCAGAGATGTTATTAAAAATGAGAAGACTTTATGGAAGCAAAAGAGCAAAAGAGTTGATAAATCCAGCAATAGAAATATGCAACAAGGGTTTTGAAGTAAGCGATTATCTTGCTTGGGTTATTTCAAATAGTGGAAACAAGATTAAAGATTCTAATGCATTAAGATTAATAAAGCCAGATGGAAAGCCATTAAAAGCAGGGCAATTATTAAAACAACCAATTTTGGGAAAAACACTGGAACAGATGTCCAAAGATCAGGGAATGGCTTTCTATTATGGAATTGAAGCAGATAATACCTTGATAGATATGAAAGCAAAGGGTTCAAACTATTCAAAATTTGATTTTATGCATTATAGAAGTCGTCTTTGTAAGCCTATTAAAGTAACATATAAACAGTATGAAATATATGGAAATCCTTTGCCTTCTTGTTCTGTTGCAACAATTAAGTTAGCTTTAAAATTACTATCAACAAATAAACCTTTATTAAATCAAAGTATTAGCGATTTTATTGCTCAAGCAAATATATGTAGAGATATTTTAAATGAAAAATACTATATTTTGTCTGATTTCATTAATGATTCTATTAAATTCCTAAGTGTTTTAGAAAAGTGCAAATCTGTAGAAGAAAAAGATGATTCTCACACAACTCATCTTTGTGTGTGGGATAAAAATAATATGATTGTTTCTATGACGTTAACTTTGGGAAATCATTTTGGAACAGGTCAGCTTGCACCAGGGGGGTTCTTTTACGCTAACTCTCTTAGAAATTATTCAAAGTCTGTTGTTAATTATTCTAAGAATTATCCTATTAATCAAGGGCCTATAACAACTAAGTCTCCAATCATTGTTACAAAACTTGGTAAACCTTGGCTCTCTTTGGGTGGGGCTGGTGCTAATCGAATAATTACAAATACTGCTTTGATGCTAGCTAGAATGATTAGTGGTTATGGAATAGAAGAATCTATGAATGAACCAAGATATTATATGGAATATAATAGCAAAATATATATTGAAGAAAACCCATTCTATCAAGATTATTATGAAAAAATTAGAACAATTTATCCAAATATAGAAAAAAAGAAATATTTACATGATTATTTTGGTTTGTTAAGCGTTATTGTTAGACCAAGTTTAACAGATTCTATTCAAACTGTTGGTGATAAACATAGAGATGGTTCTTGTTTAACCTACTAAAATAAAAAGGAATCAGCTATTAATATTAGCTGATTCCTAATTAGAATTTCTGATTACTATTTAATTAGAAGGATACTTCTTCTCCATCGTCAAATCCATAGTCATCATCATCGTCAAAGTGACCATCACCGTAACCACCAGATGACTGACCTGGTATTGTTGTTGGTCTTTCTATTTCTTCTTCTTCTGAGTCTGAATCAAAACCAGAGTCTTCTCCGTCTTCATTTGAAGTATCATCTTTTACATAACTATCGGGGCGGAGCATTTCAACTTCATCGTCATCATTTGAAGAAGTATTATTAGAGCTACTTTCCCAATCAAAATTATCATCATCTTCCATATCGTCTAAATCATTAGATGTTGAGGATGTGTCGTTGTTAAAAGAAGATGGAATTTCATCATCTTCTGATTCATCAGGAGTGTTTTCTGATTCAGAGAAAGTGTTTTCATTGGCGAAGGTTGTATCTTCATTGAAGGAATCGTCATCAAAAGTAGGTTCTTCTAAAGTAGTGTTATCATCGTCGAACTCGTTACCAGTTGCAAAAGTAATTTCATCTGCAAATTTACCTGGCATAACTCCACCAGCAGCTTCAATTCTAGGAAGTGTCAGAGAACGAATCATAGTATCACGAATATTAGTCATATGTTTCATAATCTGAAGTGTGCTGTGGTAAAAATTCAATACAACAAGCTTTTTGCCCAAAGGAATAAGAACCATATGGCAGTATAAAATTCTATTTCCCTGTGAGAAATGGAATAATATATTACCAACTTCAACACCTGCAATATCAGCTTTCCATTGGTCATATAATCTAGGATTAAAAGGCATTAATGTATCTTTAATTGCCTTACCAACTTGAGTTAAAGTTTGAGGTGTGTCATAGTTTGCAGCCTGAATATGAAGTAGAAACTGTCCATCTAATGCTGATAAAGTCGCTAGAAGAGTTGGGCTTACATTTTCTCGTAATTCATATTTGTTTGGAACAAGTATGCTAAATTCGTATTCTTTATTTCGTACTGGTCTTGTTCCTTGAATAGGAGCATAAAAAGGTTTTAATGTATCAAGATACCTGGTTGCAGATAAGCCTTTTATGCTTTCTCTGAATATGGTGGTTAATCTTTGATTGTTAAGAATATAGTCGTAAACGTACCAACGACCTCTTGTATAACGGCAGAATACTTGATAGTCAAATCTTCCGCGGTTTGTATCAAGACGAATAACTATTTTACATTGAGTTTTCCCTTTAAATCTTGGGTTTGAATAGTCAATTGTTGCTCCATTGGCAACTCTATTCATAACCTTTGATAAAAATCGGAATTCATTGCGGTGGGTTTGAACTTGGTATGCAAATAAATCGTTAAAGTCATCTTTGTCTAGACGCAATAGCTGTTTGCCATATAGCAGTTCTAGAAATGTCTGTACATCAAAATTTGATAGACAGGCATCAAATTCACCTTCCATAAGTGCACCCATAAATCTATAAACCATAGGAACAGGTGAAGGTAATTCCGTTTTGGCATTGGGCGGTTCTGGTATATCGGCCAGCAGCCCCTTTGATTCACTATTGTTAATTTGAGCTACCGATACCTTTGCCAAAGGAACAACTAGTAAAAGAGCAAATATAAATTTTATCAGCACGTTTTTGTTTAGCATACTTTTAGCTTAAATCACCCTTGATTTTTTGTCAATCTTTGCTTAATTAAGTGACTATTAATATTTTAAGTGATAAAATCTTTATGCTAAAAACCAAAGTGAGTATAACTAATGAAAAAACATCCGATACTGACTATATTTCTTTGTTTGTTATTCCTTTTTATTTTATATTGTACTCTTATCGCTAGAGATATTTTCAGAATAAAAAATTTCATAAAAGAAATAGAATTTACCCGTAATTCTAGAATTGAACTTATAGGAATCAAGGGTCTTTGTGAAAGAAAAAAAATTGAATACGATTATACTAAACAACAAATAGATAATAGTTTAAAAGAAATGATTAAGGTTAGACCAAGCTTTTTAGAGTTATCTTTTGATATAGATAGTATAGAACCTTTTCAATTATCTCTTGGAAAAGAAATAGATGTTAAAAATTTGAATATCTTTTTTGAAAATTTAAAAAATTATGATGATTCTTTTAAGCTAGTATCTATAAAAGATTACGAGTGGGATATTACTGACCCTCAAAAATCTAAGGAAAATAAGCATCCCTTAGTTAACACTACAGTTATTTCTCTTGATGAATTGATTGATTTATCTTTATTAATAGCTTTTACTGAAAAATTACCTAAAGATCTGTATAACTCTCCTGAATCTTCAGTACTTTTTCGTTCTATGTTAAAAATTCATTTGCTTAGTTTATATGTTCATAAAGGTTATTTCGGAGCAAATAAAACAAAGCATAGTCTAGGGGCTTTATATATATTCTATGAAAAACTAATGAAAAACCAATATTCTGAAGAAGAAATGCAAAGTATGCTTGCTACTATAAAAGAGGTTATTCCTTTAATACCAGATTTTGGAGAGGGGATAAAAATACAGTATGATTTTATTAAGCGAGTTTACGATTTTGGTTTCTCAGAATTTCCTGCTGTGGCTAATACTATTAAATTAATAAGCGGTAATCCTTATCCTGTATTGGAAAGGGTATATGAAAAGTTAAAAGAATACAAATTTAGTGAAATTACAAGACCTTCTTCTAAAAACAATTTTGAAATGTTGTTTATTCCACCTCAATGGAGTTACTTCGAAGAAGAGTATAAAAATTATATTGATAAAAAATCACAATTAGCTTTATTACAAGCTATTTTAGAAGATAAACTAGGAAAAGAAATAACTGCTGTTGATCCCTTTGATGGAAAGCCGATACGTTCAACAATAGTTAATGGGAAAAAGACATTTTATTGTTTGGGTCACGAAGGGAAAGACGAAAAAGGCTCAGGAAACAATATTTCAAATTGCGATACAGATTTTAAGAAGGAATTAATTAAAATAAAGCAAAAAGATCCCAAAAAAGTATTAGAACCCTAATGGAAAGCCAAGAATTTTAATAAAAATTTAAGGTAAAAAAAGATAATGCTTCTTGTAGCAATAATATAGATTGTGAAATAGAATGTAAAGAGTAATATATTAAGTTAAATCTTAAAGAGCAAAGTATATGAAAAAAGATATTAATAAAATAAATGATGATAGATTTGGAGAAGTAGTTAATAAGCTTCTTGAATTTAGACATCAAAGAAATTGGGAACAATATCATACTCCAAAAAATCTTTCTATGGGAATTTCTATAGAAGCTTCTGAATTAATGCAGGAGTTTTTATGGAAAACTGATGAAGAAGTAGCTCAACGAATTAAAGAAAAGCCAGAAAATGTTGCCGATGAAATAGCAGATATAGCTTCTTACGTTTTCTTGCTTTCTCATGATTTGGGTTTTGATTTATTCAAAGAAATTGAACGAAAAATTGAAAAAAATGCTAAGAAATATCCTGTCGAAAAGTGTTATGGAATAGCAACCAAATATACTGAATTAAAATGAGTAAACGAAAATATTATTTTACAATAGCTGGTTTAAGCGCAATTCTTATTATTGGAGCTTACATTTCTATACATATGGGAAGTGTAAAGATTCCGATGTCCGTAACAATTCAGGCTTTATTTTCTGATTCTAAGCTCATGGCTGAAAAGTATCCAGGGTTAGACATTGAATCTTTATTAATGATTTTAAAAGAAATCAGATTCCCTAGGATTCTTGCTGCAATTATATGTGGTTTAGCTTTATCTATTTCTGGAGCCGCTTATCAAAGTATGTTTCGAAACCCATTAGTATCACCTGATTTGCTAGGGGTTTTAGCAGGCGCCGCTTGTGGAGCATTGATAGGATTAATGTTCGGATTCTCTTTTGTAGGAGCACAGGTAGGCGCTTTTATTTTTGGAATTTTAGCGGTTCTGTTAGCTATGTCTTTAGCAATGTTTTTCCCAGGTAATCGATTGGTTATGCTAATTATGGGCGGAGTTATCAGTTCTTCTTTGTTTTCTTCTATTTTATCAATAATTAAATATGCTGCTGATGCTAAAGAGAAGCTTCCAAGTATAGTTTTTTGGCTTATGGGTGGTTTTTCTTCTATTTCATTAGAAACCTTATATTTATGTTCTTTCGTTATTTTAATTGGAAGTTTTTTCCTTATCCTAATGTCAGGGCAGTTAAATTTACTTAGTATGGGTGATGAGGAAGCTCAAACTCTTGGTGTGAATGTTCACAAAACAAGAAATATTATTATTTTTATAACTACCGCTATTTCTGCATCGACAGTGGCGTTGGGCGGAATGATTGGTTGGGTGGGGTTGATGATTCCTCATATTGCTAGAATGATTACTGGTCCAGATAATCGTCAATTGTTGCCTGTTGCAGGGTTGATAGGGGCAATTTACCTTCTTTTGGTTGATGATTTATGTAGATGTGGCTTTGAAACAGAAATACCTATAGGAATAGTCACTTCTTTGTTGGGAGTTCCATTTTTCATTTTTGTAACTTACAAAACTTCAAAATAAGTGGAATATATAAAATTATTGCAATAAATCTTTATTTTAGGTAAAATATAAAGAATTACAGCGATGATTTAAGATTTAATTGATATGTACCTTGCGTATTGTACATACTGATTATATTTATTTAATGTGATTATCTAGTCATAAGGAGAAAAAAATGTTTAAAAAATTGTCTATTTTATTGACATTATTTGCTTTAGTTTTTTCTTTTAATTCCTCAGTTGAAGCTGAAACTAAAAGCACAGAACCAGCATTGGTTAAGCCTCCGAAGAATGAAACCGTAACAGATTTAACAAAAGCTTATGAAGTTTGGAAAAATCAAGGAATTAAGCTTGTTGTCAGAGATAAAGAAGGAAAATTTGTTACTTGGAACGTTGGTAGACTAGAATCTTGGGGAACAAAATCTAAATGGGTTGTTCGTAATACAAAAGGTCAGTTTATCACACACGCTTCTGGCCATGTTGAAGGTTGGAAGAATGGAATGACAAGATTAGTTCTTCGTGATTCAAGAGGAAGAATTTTAACCCACATAAAAATTGATTTAACTGACCAAGGTAATTTCTATACTACTGCTGTTGGTCTTCGCAAACTTAAAAATAAATCTTTCTTAAATTTCGTTCAGGATAGTTTGGGTGATATTCTCCAAGAAGAAATAAAAGCAGGACAGCTTTCTAAACCTAGAGCTTTGATTAATTATCTTAATAAATATAAAGATAAAGAAGGTGCTGCTAACTTTAAGCCTGTTATAAGAAGAATAATTCCTTTATTGCAGTCTTTGAACAGCGATGGTACAAACACAAGAGCTCAACAGACAGTTGAAGCAGCTAGTGAATTGTTAAAAGCTATAAAATAATTAATTTAGATTCCTAAAAAAGACCACTTAATTTTTAGTGGTCTTTTTTTTGTAAATTTTTGGTTAATAAATTTATGTAAAATTACGAATAATAATTAAGTGAATAGGAGAAAATTTATTTCTTGATGTCCGACGAAAAACAAGAAAAAAAGCTAAATATATCTGAAAAGATTAAAAATTCAGCCGTATTAGATAAAGCTACTATGGTTATGGGGAAAGCTGCTAAAATTTCCTCTTTTCTTGTTTGCGTTTTAATTGCTCTCTTATTTTTCCTTTTGTTAAAGTATAGAAGCGACTTAAAAGATTGGGCAATGACATTTGTCAATACTTTTGGTTATCCTGCCTTGTTTGTATTAACCTGGGCAGCAGATGTTATTATACAACCTATACCTGCAGATTTCCTTGTTTTTGGTTCAAATTTTGGTGGAAATCCTCTATGGGAAACCGCTATTGTCGCAGGTAGTTCTAGTGCTTTTGGTGGTTCAACAGGATATTTTCTAGGTAAATGGTTTGGTCCCTGGCGATTTAGGCGCATTTTTGGTTCAAAAATAATGAGGTCGGGGAGAGATTTATTCCGAAAACACGGATTTTTAGCTATTTTTGTTGCTGGCGTAACACCTATTCCTTATTCAGCAGTATGCTGGATAGGAGGAATTTATGGTTCACCGCTTTGGGAAGTAATAGTTGCTAGTGTAATAAGTCGAACTATTAGATATCTCGTAGTAGGCTGGATAACAGGATTAGTATAAAATGAAAAAGCCCGTAACTTATTTAGGAGACGCTTTCTTTTACTTAGTCAGTGTTTTTTCAGTTATCTGTTTTATCTGGATTCTTTTGACTCCAGCTAAATATTTTGTTGCTGGTGAAATTCAAAAAGTTTTCCAAAATAAAGGTGAAAGTAGAGCTATTAATAAATATAATGAATTATTGGCTAAGAATAATATTACTAGAGAAAATTACAAGCCATCTATAATTTTAAGAAAAAAAACAAGAGAATTAACTATTTATGCTAATTCCATAAAAATAGCTACTTATACAGTTGGACTAGGTCGTAGTTCTATAGGTAGAAAACAGAATAAAGACGATTTAAAGACTCCAGAAGGAAGTTATTATATTTGTAAAAAGGAATTTAGTCATAAATACCATATGTTTTTACAAATTAACTATCCATCTTCTGAAGATGCAGAACGTGCTAGAAATAGTCTTTTAATTTCAAATACTGATTATATTAATATTAGTCAGGCAGAAACCAATGGAGAACCACCGCCTGACAATACTGAATTAGGTGGAAATATTGGAATTCATGGTTTTGGTTCTGAAAGTAGCTGGACTAAAGATGGCTCTATATCAATGAATAATATTGATTTAGAGGAAGTATTTTGGAATATTCCTGTCGGCTGTCCTATTATGATTTTGCCATAGGAAGAACTAATTTAGTTTTAGTGTAACTAAAGTTGCACCCCAGTGACCTGCATCGGCTCCCGCTGGAGCCCAGGATTCAACTAGGTCTAGCTTAGGTAGCAATGCTTCAACTGTTCTTCTAAGGTTCCCAATGCCTTTTCCATGAATAATTCTAACGTGCTTAATGTTGCGTTTTACACATTCTTCAAGATAATCAATTACAAGGGGTTTAACTTCTTTTGGGCTGAAAGTATGAAGGTCTAATACTCCGTTAATAGGAATTTCTATTATTTCTTCGTCATCCATCTATAAATTCCCAATTTCTCCCTTCTAATTACTGATTATTAGAAGTAGCCTTTTAATTGGCTTGTGTAAGCTTCTTTTAAATCATCACTAAGACATATCAAGCCAACTCTTATAGAAGTTCTTACTGGGTCTGAGCCCCAAGGCCAAAAAGCACAGTAAAGTATAACATCTTTATCTATATCTTTTTTAAATAAAGTTTGATTTTTATGAATTCCACCTATTGCTTTAATAAAAGGATCAAAGAAATTTTTAAGTATTGCAGTTTCACCTGCTGGTTTATAGGCTGTGCCAAAATACTCTTCAACAAGAGGAGTTAGTTCATTAATTATATTTGATTTTGCAACACCACAATAAAACAATGGGTCATCATTATCATTATTGGGTTTTACTGAAAATTCTTTTTCTAGTTTACTTAGTATTTTAAGATTCTTTTTTATTGTTTTTACTTGTTCTGTGATTTCCACTTGCCAATTACCACCTACCACTTACCACTTAAGAGCTTCTTATGAGCAGCAACTAGTTCTTTAAGTCGTTTGGGATCTAAGGGGTTTTCCCAATAACCATCTTTTTTTACCCATGAACCGACTATCCAGGCATCAGCAACAGCGTAATCCTTACAGTTTTTGGCTGTAATTCCAGAACCAACTATAACTGGTAAAGGACTTGCTTTTTTTGCCCTTTCAACTTCCGTAGCTTTTGCTGCTACACCTGTTGCTGTTCCAGTAACTATAACGCCGTCTATTCCAAAAAATTCAGCACCGTGAACCCAGTCTTCAAGAGGCAAATCTGCAGTAGGAGCATGAGCTGAATGTTTCTTTTGTACATCTGTCCAAATAGCTATGTTTTTTGCACCTATTCTTGCTCTTTCTCTAAGTAAATCACCAGCACAGGCTTCTATCCAACCTTCATCTGCAACGTGACCAAAGACGCAACCTTCTGCTCTGATAAAGTCTAAACCAGCTACATAAGCTACTGATAAAGCTTCTACATTTGCACCAGCAAGTATTTGAATTCCTATAGGATAATCTTTGCCGACTGCTTGTCTAACAGCACAAGCAACTCTTGTCATTGCTGCTGTTATTTCTGGTCCAACATGGCATTTCAGATATGGCCTGTCATGCATATTTTCTAAGAGTATTCCTGTAAAACCAGCTTTTTTATAAGCTAAAGCTTCTTCTACGGCTATTTCTACTACTTTATCAAGAGAATCAACACAAAATGGGGTTCCTGGCAAAGCTCTAACGTGAACCATTCCAAGAAGAGCAGGGGTTTGAAGCTTTTTATTGTTTACTTTTAACATATACTTTCCTTATTTTAGGCATTTATTAGAGAATTAGCTAATTGCTAGTATAGCGCAACATAGTTAGTAATGGTTGATGGGGAAGTAGTTTTAAGCTTTAAGCTTATATTCATCGTAATAAGGGCAAGCACAGAGATGACCAGGAGATATTTCAAGCATTCTAGGACTCTTAAATCCACATTCTTTTTTGGCTATTGGGCATCTAGTTCTAAAACCACAGCCAGAAGGTTTATTTAGAGGAGTTGGAACGTCGCCTTCAAGCATTATGCGCTGTTCTTTCTTTATATTTGGGTCTGGCTGAGGAATAGCAGAAAGCAAAGCTCTGGTATATGGGTGCTTTGGATTCTTGAATAATTCTTCTGTTTCAGCTATTTCAACCATGTTACCAAGATACATAACAGCGATTCTGTCTGAAATGTGTTCTACAACGGCAAGGTCGTGTGCAATAAAGATGTAGGTTAATCCGAATTCTTCCTGCAAATCCTGCATCAAGTTAATAACCTGAGCCTGAATTGAAACGTCAAGAGCAGAAACAGGTTCGTCAGCAATAACAAGTCTCGGATTAGTTGCGAGAGCACGAGCTATACCAACTCTTTGACGCTGTCCACCAGAAAATTCATGAGGGTAACGATTGGCCTGTTCAGCAGATAATCCTACTTTTTCCATTAACCAGGCTACTTTTTCTCTCATCTGTTCCTTGCTTAAATTGGCTTCATGAATAGTCAATGGTTCCATAATGATTTCACTAACAGTCATACGAGGGTTAAGTGAAGCATATGGGTCTTGGAATATCATCTGGATTTCAGATCTGAAAGGTCGCATTTGGTCGTTGTTTAAACGAGCAATATCGACGGTCAAACCTGTTGATATAGATAATTGTTGCTTTTTATTGGTATAATCATCGCCGCCAGTGGTAACTGATAAATCACCTTTGAGTTTTGAATGGAATAAGATTTCGCCACCAGTAGCTTTATATAAATTAATCAGGCACTTTCCTGTTGTTGATTTACCACAGCCAGATTCACCGACTAAACCTAGAGTTTCGCCTTCCATTAAATCGAAAGACACGCCATCTATGGCTTTTACATCGGCAACTTTAGTCTTAAAGACGCCACCAAGGACAGGGAAATACATCTTGAGATCTTTTACTTCGAGTAATAGTTTTTTATCTTCCATTATTTTTGTTCCTTATTAGCGTCTTAATTATTCATCTTTTTTGCTAGATGGCAACGAACGAAATGACCGGGTTCTACTTCAACCATTTCTGGAGGAACTTCTTCACATTCTTTTGTCTTTTTGGTACATCTAGTGCAGAAGCTACATCCTTTTGGTAAGGCAAATAGTGATGGAACCATACCTTCAATAGTATTCAATCTTCTAACTTTTTGCCCTGGTTTAGGGAGAGAGGCAAGCAAACCTTGAGTATACGGATGTTGTGGAGAGTTGAAAATAGTTTTTATATCAGCTATTTCTTGAACTTTACCACAATACATAACTACGACTCTTTGGCAGGTTTCAGCAATAACGGCCATATCATGAGTGATAAGCATTATAGCTGCATTAGCAGTTTTTGCTTTAACATCAAGCATCAATTCGAGAATCTGAGCTTGAATTGTAACGTCAAGAGCTGTAGTAGGTTCGTCTGCGATTAGAAGTGATGGGTCACAGGCTAACGCCATAGCAATCATAACACGCTGTCTCATACCACCTGAGAACTGGTGAGGATAATCAAACAATCTTGCTTTTGGAGAGGGGATGCCAACCAAGTCTAGCATTTCAGCAGCAGCTTCTAAGGCTTCTCTTCTACCCATTTTCTGATGAAGCATAAGAGATTCTGCTACTTGATCTCCAATAGTAAAAACAGGATTCAAACTAGTCATTGGTTCCTGGAAAATCATGGAAATTTTATTCCCACGAATTTTTCTAATAGCGTCGTAGTCTTTCCTTCTGTAGCTTTCAAGAAGGTTTTGACCTTCAAAATATATATCTCCACCAACAATTTCTCCGGGAGGATTAGGAATAAGCTGCATTATAGATAAGGAGGTGACTGATTTTCCTGAACCAGATTCACCAACTATGCCTAATACTTCCCCAGGATAAATGTCGAAATCAACACCATCTACAGACTTTGCTATTCCTGCTTCGGTTTTGAAATATGTTTTTAAGTTTCTTACAGATAATAAAACATCATCTTTCATTTTCTTTTCTCCTTATCTTAGGCGAGAATACTGTTTTGGATCGAATGCTTCTCTTATTGCTTCGCCAATGAAAGAAACAAGGAGCAAAGTTATAAAGAATGCTGTGATTGGAGATAAAATCAGCCAGGGTTTTGTTAGATTTGCAAGACCTTGACCTAAGAGTTCACCCCAAGAAGAAGTTGGAGCTGGCAAACCAAAGCCCAAGAAGTCTAACGAAACTAGAGAACTGATATTAGCAACAATAGCAAAAGGAGCAAAAGAAATAACAGGAGTTAAAGCATTTGGAAGTATGTGTTTGAAGATAATAGTTGAATCTGTACAACCAATAGCTCTAGCTGCTGCAACATAATCTTTTGATTTTTCACGTAGAAATTCTGCACGGATATAGTATGTCATACCCATCCAGCCGAACATTACCAATATACCGGCTAACATCCAGAAGTTTGGAATCATTATAGCCGCAAATATCATAACTGTGTAAAGGAATGGCATTGCAGACCATATTTCTACAATACGCTGTACAATAATATCAAACCATCCGCCGTAGTAACCAAGTAGTGCACCGATAGAAATACCGATGATATATGAGAAGAAAGTAACTATCAATGCAAAAGCCATTGATATTCTGAACCCATAAACCATACGTGCAAATACGTCTCTTCCTCGGTCGTCGGTACCTAACAAATGGAAGCCTTTGGGTTTTTCAACCCCTTCCTGTAGAGGAATTAAACCTTCAAGGGCCATTTCATAATATAGTTGAGAGTCACCTAATTTAACCCAATCAGGATGATTATATTTATTTATTAAAGTATCATCGGTGGGTCTAACAGCAGGAAGATCAAACATTTGTTCTTCAAAATAACTTTTTCTCCACTCAGTTTCATGCCATGTGGGAGGGTGGGGTGGTCTACAAGGTTGTTCAGACAATAAGGATTCTGTATCGCCATATGGATATATGGTTAACCATACCCAGTCATCGCCCCAGTTATTGTTTTGATATTCTAAATCTTCTGGTGTAGCTTTATTATTTTTTATTCGTTCTGCTCTTTCTGCATTATTCTTTTTGTAGAGCTCTTTCATTGTACGATAGTTTGGAGAGCCGTAGCCTTTCATTCCGAAATCTTTAGCTCTTTTAGTACTGAAAAGAGTAAAATAACATTGTCCTTTATACTTAACGTAAATAGCATTACCATTAATCATAAATTCTGCAAAGAATGACAGAACAAATAGAGTAATTACTATAATAAAAGAATAGTAACCACGTTTAAGGCTTTGAAATTTTCTCCAGCGCCTTTTGAATATTGGGCTGGTAAAAAACATCGAAAAAGCACCAAATGCACCAACTAAAACAGGTGTAAGCCATATTCCACAAATTAGAGCTATAACAAAGGTTGTTATTGCTTCAGGGGTATGACTTGCTCCAACTGTTTTATCAAAGCTAGGACAAATCAAATAGAAAATACCCCAAAAAAGAAGGGTAGCTAGGATTTTATAAATAACACTGTATTTTTCGTAATGTTCGTTCATGAGAATCTTATCCTCGGGTCTATAACACAATATAATAAGTCAGAAATGATATTACCCAATAATCCCAAAATAGTTGAGATAACTAGAGAACCGAGAACAACAGGGTAATCTCTCGCAATTAATGAGTTATAGCCTAATAATCCAAACCCATTTATATTGAAAACTTTTTCTATCAAGAAAGAACCAGCTAATATAATTGAAAGCATATGACCCAAACCAGTAGCCAATGGAATTAGAGAATTCCTTAAGGTATGCTTAAATATTACTGTCTTTTCTGACAAACCTTTGGCAAATGCTGTTCTAACATAGTCTTGACCAAGGTTTTCCATTAAAGAGTTTTTCATTAAAACCGTCATTGATGCAAAAGAACCTAAAACATAGCAGAAAACAGGCAAGAACATATGCCATGCAATGTCTAATCCTCTACCAAACAAAGTCAGGTCATCGTGAGATGGATTATCTATTTTAATTCTTTTCCCTTCAGGAACAGAACTAAATGCTGGGTGTTCAGAATTTATCTGAGCTGAATCACCCTTATTTTTCAAAGCTTTTAAATCTTCATATTTTTCAATAACATTTTCTGGAATGTCTTTAACATAGACACCTTCTTGGACATAGGCATACAAAGCAGAATCTTTTGTAATTGATTTTGATTCATAATCACCTAATGGGAATATGTTCCAATATGAGCCACCACCAAATAACATCAATAAGAGAACGCCTGCTGTCCAACCAGGAATTGAATAAGCTATGAATACTAAAACCGAACTTGATGTATCAAATAAAGAACCATGTTTTACTGCTTTCCAAACCCCTAAAGGAATACAAATAGAGTAAGAAAGAATAAAACCTGCTAACCCAAATATGATTGAAATTGGGAATTTTTCTTTAATTAAATCCCATACTGGTCTTGAATAAGTATCTGAAACACCTAAATCAAAATGCAATACACGCCATAACCAAATAGCATATGCCTGATAAAAGGGTTTATCAAAACCATATATTTCTTTGAGGCGCTGCATCATTTCTTCTGAAATCTGACCATTTTCGTCCATTCCAGAAGCGGTACCACCGCCGCCTTCTCCACCTTGAGCAGCTGCTTGTTGATACCTCAATACAGCTTGTTCAACAGGTCCACCAGGAACAAATCTAGTTACAGTAAACACCAAAAACGTAATACCTATAAAAGTAGGTATCATTAACAATAATCTTCTGAAAAAATAACTAAACATTATTTGATTGCCTCTGCACCATTTCTAGGATAATGTTCGTCCCACCATTTGACTATTTCTTGCCCAATAGGAAGCTTGGTATTATTTGCTTTAGCTTCATTAAGAGCTTTTTCTTTTTCTTCATCATACCACCAGGTAGATAAAATAGAGCTTTCATCGCTTGTCTTAGCAAGTATGTAATCTGGCATTCCAAACTTATCCCAGAAGAGAAGTCTTGTGTGAGCAGCATACCATCCGAGAGCATAGAGGTGTTCGTTACAGATAATGCCGTCTATTTCTCTGATAGCTGCTATTCTATCGTTTACGTCAAACATTAATGGATATTTATCGCAGATTTCATCAACTCTGGCGTTTTTGAAACCCCAAATGTTGTTGTTATCTGGTTTGTCAGCAAATTTTGAATGTAAAGAACTTTCTGGATTCGGGAAAGTTAAACCAGTATAAGCTCTAGAAGATATTAGGAAGTTTCTTTCGCCAACTTCTTTTATATCTGTTGCCCAGGTAACTAGTTTAAGATTAAGCTTGATACCAACATCTTTTAAGTCTTCCTGGAATATAGTATAAATTCTTTCTGAACCCTTATCGGTTAAGTTGAGATTTAATTCAAAACGTTTACCATCCTTTACTAACCAACCTTCAGAATCACGATTTTCCTGATGCCAGCCTGCTTCTTCTAAGAGTTCAACTGCTTTATCTGGGTCATAACGCATTTTTGGATTATCGGGATTTTCATAAGGTGAATTTGGATAATGAGAATCGAGGAATTCATATTCGTTGAAGAATAATTTATCCATCATCTTTTCTCGATTATAGAGATGAGCAATAGCTTTGCGAACTCTAATATCGTTGAAAGGAGGTTTTCTTAAGTTAAAAGCTAGACCGGAAGTACCAACTGGTCTATGAGTATAGACTTTACGGCGTTGTATCCAACCGTTATCAATAGCAGGCATTTTTGCAGGAATAAAGACTTGATGCCATTCTCTGGCAACATTGACCATAACCCAGTCTAATTCGCCTTTTTTAAACTTTTCGTTCTTAAGGTTATCATCAGAGATAAAAAGGAAATCTAATTTATCAAAGTTATAATAGCCTTTATTTTTTGGGAAATCTTTCTGCCACCAATCTTCACGTCTTACCAATACTACTTCTTCGTTAACTTTTGAGCTTTCGTAAGTATAAGGACCACTGCCTTCCATCATCTTGAACTGGTATTCTTCAAGATACTTTTTGCCATCTATTTTTTCTAATATATGGCCAGGAAGAATCTGAGTGCCGCAGCCTATAGACATAAATGCACGCCAGTTAAGCTGCTTTGATTTAACCATAACGATTTTATCTGTTATAGCAACCGGACATTCATACTTCCCATAAAAATCAACAGAGAACGGATCTTCGATGTCTGGATCTGTATATAATTTCCAAGTTTGAATAACGTCATTAGAGCAAACAGGTTTACCATCAGACCATTTTGCACGTTCATCTATTTCGAAGAAGAAAGTCTGTTTATCATCTGCTACAGCCCATCTCTTAGCCAAATTAGGAGCATAATCATAGCTAATAGGATCTAAGTCTAATAAAGTTTCATAACATAAACTAGATAAAGTACTATTAAATGAAGAATTAGAGTTTTTACCAGTTATACGTAAAGTGGGTGGAAATGATGATTCAACAACTTTTAAAACTCCACCTTTCTTTGCTCTTGGATCGCCAAATGCAGTTAATTTATCGTTAGTCTGCCATTTTAAGGACTTAAGAAGCGTGTCTTTATCTGCTTGAGTCATTGTATTAACTGGATTTGGAGAAGTACTTTGATTAACAGATGATCCTCCACCGTTTACGGCAAAATTGCCACTTTTTATAGTCTGATTTAATTCTTTAACAGCTTGAGTGTTTTCTTTTACAGAATTCTTTATTTCACTCAATTCCTTTTTAAGGTCGTCATTTGATTGGGTATCACAACCTTGAAATGTTAAAGCTGCGAGCGACAAAAGTAAAACAACAAAAATTTTACTGGACTTCAAGATTTGGAGCTCCTTCCACTTTGTTTGTCACAGTCTATTTAAACAAACGTAAATAAACATTTATAAATAAATGCAAATTATATTTTACTGTTTTATTCAGTACTTTGGCAATAATTTTTTTTGATAATTGTGTACAAAGGTTTAGGCTAATCTAATCAAAATTAAACTTAAAAAGATTAATGGTCGATAATCTTGTATAAACATAAATAAAAAATGGAGGCATGCGAAATGCAATATAGAAAAATAATAGCTTTAGCATTGGCCTGTGGCATTAGTGCAACAGCATATGCTGCCGACACCTTTGATTTGGGAAAAGTTCAGGTTGTTGGTGAAGATGCACAAAGTGACAAAATTACACAAAGTAGTAATGAATTAGCATTTGGCATGACAGATAAATCAATTCCTTTACCTGATTTAACTCCTGAAATTGAAACTTTAGAATATCGACCAATGACTGAAAAACCAGCGGTCAGTAATATTCATAAACAAAATAAAAATGAGTTTTCTGCTGCTTTAGGCGTGGGAAATAGAGACAGCAGTGAAATGTATGTTAATGGGAAAACTCAAAGCGATAATTACAACACTGATATTCTTATTTTAAGACAGTCAAAAGATGGTTATAACTCAACTGTTGATTCAAAAAGAACTGGTTTAAAAGCTAGAATCATAACTTCTAATGATGAAACAACAACTGTTCGTGGTGGTGTAGAAATATTAGATGAGAAAAAGGCTTTAAGAGGAACCGACAGAGCTATTGGAGCTGGTCTAGACGCTAATGCAAAAATTGAAAATGATAATAAAAGAATTTGGATAAATTCTGATTCAACTTTAGAAAACGGTGCATTTGTAAAGGGTTATGCAACTATTGATGCTTTAAGTCGG
>CAMJNS010000060.1 GCA_946407375.1 uncultured bacterium | reverse complement strand
CTTGAATATACTTCTTCAATAAAACATTTTCTTTATCAATTCTATTAATTAACTGTTTTGATTTTTCAGCACCTTCTTTAGCCCTAGGACTATCATCCGTATTATTTATTGTTGGAAGTAAATTTTCTTTTAATCTAGCAAAGTTTTCCAATCTTTTATTAGATTCAATAATATTTAAATAAACCCTTAACAATTCATTTAGAACTTTAGAGGCCTCTTCCCTATAAAATTTATATTTGCTATCATCTCCAATTGAATTAATTAATTCTTTATATTTGTCTTCAATATCTGGATAAGCTTTTTTAAAACTCAAATATACTTTTTCATCATATACAATTCCCTTTTTTAATTTAATTGTGGAAGCCACATAAAAACCTAATATAAAAACAATTAAATCATCAAAGCGACCAATAGGAATTAAATCAGGTAAAATATCATATGGAGATATAATGTATAATAGACAAATAATTATAAAAATTATTTTAATAGAATTATTCTTAAAAATAGAATCAAAGTTGTTCATAATAAGATAAATAAAGAAATTATAGTAAGAACATTAATAAACAATACAGATTAATTGTTGTTAGGGTTACCTTTAAACCCCTGAGCTACCATAAATAATTCACGACTACGATTTAAAGAAGCTTTTGGATTACAAGATTTTGCGAAATCAAACATACTTCTTGTTCTTTTTAACAAAGAATTATATTCTGCACCCTCAAAAACTTTTGCAACAAAGTTTCCTTTTGGTTTTAATAGTTTTTCTGCAATATCCAATGCTAAATTGACAAGAATTACAGAGTTTTCAGTATCTGCAAAATGAACCCCTGTTGTATCAGGAGCCATATCGCTCATTATAAAATCTAACCCATTAGGAGCTAATTCTAAAATTTTAGCCTGATTTTCTGGGTCTCTTATGTCGCCTTTGATAATAATTACATTCTCAATTGGTTCTATATCAAGCAGATCAATAGCAATTATTTTTGCTTTTCCGCCAGTCTTCCGAAGCGCATATTGAGACCAACTTCCCGGTGCAGCACCAAGGTCAAGGATTTTTGCACCAGGTTTAATTAGTTTATATTTTTGATCTAATTCTTCTAATTTATAAGCCGCTCTTGATCTATAAGAATCAGCTCTTGATTTTAAAAGATAATGGTCGTTAAGTCTGTTTTGAAACCAAGCTTTATTAGACATTATTCAAGAAATTCTTCTGTGAGTGAAGCATTGAAGACACGATTTGCTGGAACTTTTTCAATAACTTTTAATTCTTCAACATATCTGATTACAGCATCTCTAACTAGAATATCAGTTTTTTCTTTTTGTGGGAAAGTCTTTAATATTGCAAATCCATCGCCACCGTCTACTAAGAAATCATTAAAAGCTACTTTGTAAACTTTATTATCTTCGATTTCTTTATCATTCATATCTACCATTTTTGTGATACGATGCATACTTGGCTTAGAAAGGTCAAAATAGATTTTAACTCCTGATGGAATTAAGAAGCCGTAACCAGCTCCAACTTCAAGTCTTAAACCATCAACGATGCAGTTAAACTGTTCTAAAGCCTGTTTTTTATCTTCATCACCCATTTTAACAGTGGGAACAGACAAGCTCAATTCATAAACATGTTTTATTTCTGCACCAGTCATTTTGACTATTTCTATAGCATTTTCAAAGGGCTGAACCATAAATATATCTTCTACGGTTATATTGCCTTTATAAATACTCTTTCTACAACCACCAAAATTAAGGAAAGCCATATCAGCCTTTCCAACAGTTCTCATTGCATCGCCAACAAGATAACCTGCAGGAGAATTACCACCAGCAACCCCACGATAAAGATTAACTTTATTTTGACATATTACTTTAGTCATTTCAGATCTAAGATCTTTGAGATAATCTTCGCTTAAATTCTTAATAAAGCCATCTTCACCAATATCTTTTTGATATAATGAAACAGATTTCACAGACATCTTAGGCTTTGAAATACCATCTATATCTAAAGTAACAACAGATGCGTGTTCGCAAGAACAGCCACTATGAACAATTGGAGTATTATTAGGGCCGGCGTAAACGAAATCTTGTTTTACAACGTGAGTGTGACCACCAAGAATAAGATCTACACCTTCAGCCTTTTTAAGGAATTCTATATCAGCATTTAAACCAAGGTGTGAAAGCATAATTATGAAATCACAACCATTTTTCTTTAATTTTTTTGCTAAAGCAGTAACTATAGGAACAGGGTCTCTAAACTCAATGTTTTCAACGTTCTTTTCAAAAGAAATCCACTTTGTTTCTGGTGTGTCAACACCAATAACCCCTATTTTAATACCATCGTGAGCAAAAACTGCATATTCTGTGGCAAAAGGAAGTAATTCACCAGTTCTTTTATCGAAAGCATTGCAGCAAAGAACTGGGAATTTTTTTTCTATCATCTGTTTTTGAAGATTTTCATAGGAATAGTCAAATTCATGATTACCAAGAGTGGTGCCGTTAGCGCCAAGCTTATTAAGCATATCAATCATTACCCCACCCTTTGTTCTATCTACAATGGGTGTGCCTTGGAAAAAGTCACCACTATCAAAATACATGAAACGGGCACCTTTATATTCAGCTTTTTCTTTAGTCTTATTTATAAGATTTTGTAATACAGCATAACCACCCATTAATGGTTTAAATTCACCTTTTGCAGTTGGGTCATCGTGAGCATTAATAGCACCGTGAACGTCACTAGTGTGAAATATTACAAATTCTGCGGCATCGGCACTGGCTGTGACAAAGAAACAGAATAAACCAGCTAATAAAACAGAAGATGATTTTTTGAATATATTATTAAACATTCCTTGACCTATCCTAGTAAGATTATCTTTCTTCATATATTACTTCAATATTGTTTTTATTTAAAGATAAAAATGAAACATTTATAGAAGCACCTGTTTTTAATTCTGTAATAGTGGCATCGTTAATAGCAAGAAAATCTTTGTTATAACTTTTAGAATTAAGAACATCGGTTAAACGAGTTGCTTCATCAAAATTAATTTTGCCTTGAACTTTTAAATGATTTGTATAAACTACAATACTAGTCTGTTGATTGTTTAGTTTCATTTTTACTTTCTTCCTTATTTACGGGATTATTTTGAGGATTAATTGTTTTTATTATTTCATAAAATTTCCCTGACGCTTCAACAAGTACTGTTCCATCAGGAGCTATAATAGTACCTCTTGCGGTAATGACCGAATGTCTTTGGGCGCCAATAGTTGCTACAACTTTTAAAGGAAGGCCTACTGGAGTTGGATGCCTGTAATTAAGCGTATATTCTAGAGTAACTATTCTTCTATCAATTTTTTCGCCCATTACAGCATATCCCATAGCTTCATCAAGAAGAGTAGCCAAAATTCCACCGTGAACTATACCAGCATAACTTTGATGATTAGGACCGGGAACCCAAGTAAAGGTTACAGAGTTACCTTTTATAAAGCTTTTAACAGGTATATTTAAACCAAATGGATTTTTCTTTCCACAAACGAAACAATGATCATTATCAATAAGAGAAATAATAGCAGAATTTCTATTTTCGATAAGAGCCCTTGTAAAAGAAACTGCATTATAACACTCTGGTCTATTTAAAACAGCAGGAGTAGATAAGGTTCCTCTTTCATACAAATGGCAATTTTTATTTGTAAGTCTTGCTTTTATTGTTTCAACATTAGGAACAGTAAAAGTTGGATGTAAAATATCACCAGAAAAGATTGGTAATGAACCTAAATCATTCAAACCATGTTCTATTAAATCTGGGAATCTACTAAAAATATTAGCAGGAACAGATATATGATGAACAGGAAAAGCTTCACGAGCTGTTTCTAATACCTTAGCAACAGAATCAAAAGGTAAAGGAGGTCTATCATACATCTTGCAACAACTTGAAGGCTGGAATGGAATTATTCTAATGTCTTGCAAGAAAGGATCAGAAGAGCAATAAACACCTAATTCTTTTATATAATTGATTCTTTCTTCTTCGGTTTCACCAATTCCTATATTAAAACAGAGAGTATAAGGAATTTGATTCTGGTGTAGTGCTTCAACAAAAGCTTTTCCATTTACAGGAGTTCTATTTTTTGCATTTTCTAAAGCCTGTTCTTCTTTGTTCAAATTAGCAGCTACCAAATTAGCTCTAATGGAGCAACCAGATTTATAGAATCTTTCTAAAGTGAAAGAATTAAGATAACCTATTTCTAAAACAGGAATTAAGTTAAGCGCTAAAGCTTCTTTTATAGCTACATTAACGTATTCAGCAAAAGAAGTATAACCGAATTTTGCAAGCTGAATCATTATATGTGGTAAATCACTTGGATTTTCACCGGCTACAAAAACTACTTCTGTAGCACCATTTTTAGATAAATGTTTCAGCTCTTCAACTAATTCATCTGGTTCAAGAAGAGGATCTTCTGCTTTAAAGAAATTGCAAAAACCACACTCCTGACAGCAAGTGCGAGTTAAAGATATATAAGAACTTAAAATATAAGAAATTGCAACACATTCATTCATAGTAACAAATAATTTACCACAATAATAAATCTTTGGCAAAGAATTTAGCCTTGAATGTAGAATAGCCCTTTTAATTTTTAAAGGTTATTGACATTGAAGTTTAAAGAGTGGTATTAGTGAGATAAGATGGGGTTTTATCCCTATTTAGAACATTAAAGAAGGTTTAAAGAAAGAATGAGTGAAGAAAGTATTTTAAACAGAGATAATAAAGAACCAAATTTAATCGAAATTACTGTTGCAAATGATGGTTCTACACACAAAATAGAAAGAGGCAAATCGATACTTGAAATCGCTAAAAATATAGCTTTAGGTCCAGATAAACTGCCATACATCTGTGCAAAAGTTAATAATGAAGCATTAGGGCTTGATTTTACTCCTGCAATGGATTGTAAAATTGAATTTTTAACTTACAAATCAAGCATCGGCAGAGACTGCTACAAGAGAAGTCTTGCTTTTGTTCTTGCCCGAACAATACTTGAATTATACCGCAATGCACGACTTGTTATAGACCATGCAATTGGCAATGGCTTCTATTATGACTTATTTACTGATGTTCCAGTTTCAGAAAGACTATTAGAACTAATAAAAAAGAGAATGAACAGTATAGTAGAAAAGGATGAACCTTTCCAAAAAGCTACTATGACCCGTGGCGAAGCTAAAGACTTATTCGAAAAAGAAGGCTACCCAGAAAAAGCAAGATTATTAAAAAATATCAATGCTGACAGAGTAGACATAGTTTCCTGCTGGAAATATGTAGACCTTGATATGGGTCCAATGGTTCCATCAACTGGTTATCTAAAGGTTTTCGATGTTAAGCAGTATGCTTCAGGCTTCGTACTTTTATTCCCTGATTTAGACGATCCATCAATTCCTTCTCAACCTAAGAGACAGCCTAAAATTTTCGCAGCTTACCGTGAAAGTAAAGAATGGGGCAGAATTCTTGAAGTAAACAATGTTGGTCGTTTAAACGAAATAATTAAAGACGGTTCTATTTCAGACTTCATTAAAACTTCTGAAGCTCTTCACCAGAAAAAGATTCAGGTTATTGCCGACCAGATATGCAGTCATAGCTCTGTAAGAATAGTTTTAATTGCTGGTCCATCTAGTTCCGGTAAGACTACTTTCAGTAAACGTTTATGTACCAGTCTAAAAGTTAATGGGTTGAGACCTATTACACTTTCTTTAGACAATTATTTCGTTGGAAGAGATAAAACTCCGTTAGACGAAGACGGTGAATATGATTTTGAAGCAATAGAAGCTCTTGATTTGCCATTGTTCAACAAAAACATGCTCGAACTTCTTGAAGGTAAAACTGCTCAAATTCCAGAATATGATTTCCATACAGGCAGCAGAAAAGAAAAGACCATTCCAATGCGCATAAATGAAGACCAAATTGTTATCATTGAAGGTATACATGGTCTTAATCCAAGGCTTACAGAATCTGTTCCGCCAGAATGTAAATTTAAAATCTATATCAGTGCATTAACTCCATTGGTTATAGATGACTATAACCGTATAAGCACTACTGACACAAGATTAATCAGAAGAACTGTTAGAGACGCAAAATACCGCAGTTATTCTGCAGAAGATACAATTATGCGATGGCCTTCTGTAAACAGAGGCGAAGTTCAGAACATATTCCCATTCCAAGAATGTGCAGACGCAGTATTCAACTCAGCAGTTCCTTATGAATGGGCAGTATTAAGACCAATAGCAGAAAAATTATTTATGGATATTACTCCAGATAGCCCCTGCTATAGCCAAGCTCGTCAGATTCTAAGAACTCTATCTTACTTCTGTCCATTAGATCCAAAAATGGTTGAAGAAGTTCCACCAACATCAATTCTTCGTGAATTTATTGGCGGTAGCTCATTCCAGTATTGAGTTAAGTATAAAAAATGAACTGCCCCCTATGGGGGAAGTGGCAGGCGCAGCCTGACGAAAGGGGTCTTCTTGATAAATAATAATATGAATTAACAAAAAAGACCCCTTCAGTCTCACTTAGGTTCGACAGCTCCCCCAACACCTTTGGGGGAGCATCTTTATAAATACAATCATTTATAACTAATTATGCTAAAATTAAAAGAATTGCTAGATAAAGTATTAACTCAATATCCGCCAATAGATAGAGTTAGCTCCGACCCTGTTCAGTTTCAGCGACGCTTTTTTGACGATGGGAAAAGCCAAATAGAAGTTGAAGCAGTTGCTCTCTTTTCTGCAATGCTTTCCTATGGCTCCGCAGCACAATTTACTAAAAAAATAGCTGCAATAATGCAAAGCTGCAATATGGAATTCTTAAAACTAATAACCAGCAAACCAGATAAAAGTTTTCCCTGGATTGGTTATAGAATGAGCACAGCCGAAGAAATATCAATATTTGCTTATTCCATCGGAAATGTAATAAAAAAATACGGAAGTATAAAAAACTCTTTTTTATCTGGATATAATAAAAACAATGACATAATTGAAGGCTTAGCATTTCTAAGAAATTCACTTTATGAAGAAGCAGAAAAGTTTATCACTCCTGTTCCTCACGGAATAAAACATCTTCTACCAGACCCATCAGCAGGAGGATGCTGCAAACGCTGGCATATGTTTTTAAGATGGATGGTTAGAAAAAATGACGGTGTTGATATTGGAATTTGGAAAGAAGTTTCCCCATCAAAACTTATTATTCCTTTAGATACTCACATCAGTAAAATAAGCAGAAATCTTGGGTTAACCACAAGAAAAAACGATGATTTAAAAACTGCCATAGAAATAACAAATAAACTTAAAGAATGCTGCCCCGAAGATCCTATAAAATATGATTTTGCTATTTGTCATCTTGGAATTGGCGGCAAATGTACATATGGCAAGAATCCTGAACTATGTAAAAAATGTATATTAAATAATCTTTGTTCTGTAGGTAAAAATATATTATAAGAATCTGGTTATTAAATATGAAAATATATTTCCGATATTTAATTAATCATAAAAAAAAAATAGAAAAAATGAAAAATAAAATATCGATAATCATATTTTTAACTTTACTTTTTTTTAATAATATCTGCTATGCTCAATTTTTAAAAGACGACCCTGAACTAGACTTTGATAAAACGCCTTTACCACCATTTAGCATTAGAAAAGTCAAACCCTATGAAGATTTTACAACTTTTGAATTTAGAGATTTAAACGGCAAAACCTGGACAAATCGCAATGGGCTAGAAAGACCATTACTTATAATAACAGGAAGATGGAAAATCAGGTATGATGTTCGCAAATGGGCTCACTATCTAGCTTTAAAATACAATTTATATTGCGATATTATTTGGGTCTACAATCCAGATAGCACAGAATACGCTAATCATCGTAAAAAGAACGAAGACTTACTTAATAATTTTATAATAGCTGTACCCGTAGTAATAGACAGTCACGCTTTGATTGGTAGAAGCCTGAAAATTGAATACGATATTCCTACAATAATTGGTATTACAAAGAAGAATACTCTTGGTTTTGTTTATGAATCACCATTAAACAATGTGGCTATACAGAGGATTGAACATCTGATATTTAATAAGTTATTTAAATAAAAACTATATATTAATCATATTACTTTAATAATTATTTTATTAGATTCATACTATTGCTAAAATATCTTTGCCCATACAATCCTTGACATATATATAGTTTTAATTTATCACCTTTATTAGCTCCCCAATAAATCTCGGAAGGAACTTCAATCGGATTCACCCCTTCTACAGTTGGAGATATAAATAAATTGAAATGGTTTCCTTCACCTTTACTTACTCCCATTTTTAACTCTTTATGACCAATAGTTACAGTAATCTCTTCCTGTTTACGAAAATCTAGAAAAGAATTAGTAAAAAAAACTATTCCACAGCTATAGATAATTGATGTTGCATAAAGATATAAAATCATAAATGGTATTAGATTTTTATTATTATTTTTAAAATCATCAGTTGGGTATAATATTTCACTCTTGAAAATAAAATACAAAATAATAAATAAAATTACGCCAATTGTAAAAATTGATATAAAGCAGATAAAACTATTAAAATTATCGATATAATTGTAGGTAAAGAACAATTTATAAGCAATAAAATAAAATACAAATGATACTAAAACCCCAAACATTGTCTTAAAAAATAATGGTGCACTCTTTTCAAAAAGTTCATAATATGAAGTATTATAAAACTGCTTAAATGGTATAACTCCAAAAAATGCTATTATCAGAATAATTAAATGTATAATTAAACAAATAATCATTATGTTCTCCAAATAATTGTTTCATTAATTCTATAATTATAATAGGTTTTTATCAATAAATAGATATCAACATCAAAAAGTCAGGGAAAACGCATTAAATTTTCTTTTCTAGATGGACTTCGTTTTGCTTTCAGCAACGCCACGGCGTTTTCAACGCCTCGCAATGACAGTTTTTATTAAAACTTAGTTTATTATAAATAACAAAACTTATGACTAATACAGACTTTGTTATTCTCAAATATATTTTAATGCGTTTGCCCTGATCAAAAAGTAAATAAATTGTTAGAATATAGACAAATTTATAATTTTTATGTTAAATTCAGCAAATAAACTTACATCGGAGGCTTAAATGACTACTTCATTAGTTAATGCAAATTCTGGTCATCAGCTAGGCTGGTGGATAGGTCCAGAAGACAGTTTGAAAAATTCCGAAGAAGAACTTCGTGCACTAATAGACGATATTAACTCCCCATTATTTGTTGTAAAACAATCTGGCGATTTAAAACTTACAAACAAGGGAACAATCAGTTTTGATTCAAATAAACCATCTGATAAAGCTTTAGAATTTTATGGCTATGCAGCTCCTGCTTCTATTGCTAATCTTTGTGACCAGGGCTTTTGTAAAGACCATGGAATAAAATACGCTTATGTTGGTGGTTCAATGGCTCATGGAATCGCTTCTCCAGAAATAGCTGTAGCTCTTGGCAAGGCTGGTATGATTGGCTTTATCGGTGCTGCTGGCGACCCACCTGCTAAGGTTGAACAAAATTTAATAAGAATGAAATCTGAAGGTGTTCCCTTTGGCTTCAACCTGATTCACAGCCCTGCTGAAGCTGGTCTAGAAGATAAAATTGTAGATTTATATTTGAAATATGACCTTCATTTAGTAGAAGCCTCTGCATTCCTTCAAATGACTCTTCCTCTTGTAAGATATAGAGTTACAGGCATTCACGAAGATGAAAACGGCAATATAGTAGTTCCAAACAAAGTAATTGCCAAAATAAGCCGTGTTGAAATCGCTTCAAGATTCATGGCTCCCCCTCCAAAGAAGATGCTCGATACCCTCGTTTCACAGGGTGTTATAACAGAACATCAGGCTGAATTAGCTTCTAAGATTCCTGTAGCACAAGATATTACAGCTGAAGCAGATTCAGGCGGACACACCGACAACAGACCAGCAGTTTGTTTGCTTCCAACAATTATAGCTCTTCGCGACAGAATGATGGAACAATACAAGTATGCTGAACCTTTAAGAGTTGGTTTCGGTGGTGGAAATGGAACTCCTGCTGCTGTAGCAGCTGCTGTTGCAATGGGTGCTTCTTATCTTGTCTGTGGTTCTGTACATCAGGCTTGCAAAGAATCTGGCACTTCAGATGTAGTTAGAGAAATGCTTGCCAAAGCAGGTCAAGCTGATATAGCTATGGCTCCTGCTGGCGATATGTTCGAAATGGGCGTTACCGTTCAGGTATTAAAAGGCTGCGGAACAATGTTCCCAATGAGAGGTAAAAAACTATACGAAATTTACCGCAAATACAATAGCTTCGAAGAAATACCTGCGGCAGATAAAGCTACTATTGAAAAACAGTGCTTCCCAGAAACTCTAGAAGTAGCTTGGGCTAATACAGAAAAATTCTGGGCTGGCCGCGACCCCAAACAGGTTGAAAAAGCTAATGCTGACCCACATCACAAAATGGCTTTGACCTTCAGAGGCTATTTAGGTCTTTCTTCTAGATGGGCTATTGCTGGTAATCCAGACCGCAAAGCTGACTATCAGATTTGGTGCGGTCCTGCAATGGGCGCATTCAATGAATGGACAAAAGGCACTTTCTTAGAAGGTACTGAAAACCGCCATGTTGTAACAGTAGCTTTCAACTTGATGTTTGGTGCTGCAAGAGAATTAAGACTTACCCAGTTAAGAAATCAGGGTATTACACTAGACTCATCTGTCGCACGTTCAGTGCCCTTAGAACTTGACGTAATTAAGCAAAAAGCGAAGTGCTAATTTAAAGACCCCTTTCGTCAGGCTTCGCCTGCCACTTCCCCCACCTAAAGTGGGGGCAGTTCTTTTAGATGCTCCCCCAAAGCTATGCTGTTGGGGGAGCTGTCAGCTTAAAGCTGACTGAGGGGGTCTTCGCACGTAGTGCGATTCTTACCACCCACCACTTACCACCTATTACGCCAAGCTCTGCTTGGCTCTCCCTCCTCCTATGAATCTTTTATCTTTCTTCGACAATACCGCCCAGGTCTATGTTATTGAGGCTGATGATTTCATCAAGCCAGACTGCCTAGACTTGGGTGATTATATTTCTATTTTATCAGACGAAGAAAAAGAAAGATTCCATAGATACAAAAACGAAAAGGCTCAGTTTACCTTTTTGACAGCCAGGTATTTTCTAAGATTATTGTTAAACAATAGGTTATTGCGTGAGAAAAACTGGATTGCCACGGAACCGCAAAGCTTTGCTTTGCAGCCCCTTCAGTCACTTCGTGACAGCTTCCCCACTTCCTGGGGCAGCATCTCAACTACCCGCAATGACGATTTTTCGTCATTAATAATAGAAACTTCTCCTTCTGGTAAGCCCTATTTAAAAGACTACCCTAGCCTATTTTTTAACCTCTCTCATACAGATAATTTAATACTAATTGCTATCGCAAATTCTCCAGTTGGTGTAGACGTTGAAAAAAATGAAAGAAATGCAGACAAAGAAGCAATAATAAAGCACTTTTTCAGTGAAAGAGAGCAACAAAGCTTTTTTTCACAACCAGAAGAAGAAAGACAACTAGCCTTTGTTAAAGGTTGGACTCGTAAAGAAGCCATTTTAAAAACTACAGGTGAAGGGCTCTCTTCAATGAAGAACTATGAAGTTTCTTTTGAGCCTAAAACAGACATACCAATTATTAACTCAATATCAGTAAATAATTTTAAAATAAAAGATTTTACTCCAAAAGATGGTTACGCAGCCTGCTTATCATTGTTACAACTTTAACTGATAAGATTATATTAATTGTTTACACATTTGTCATAATAAATATAGCGTATGGGCTTTAGCCCTGAAAGCATGAGCATAATTATTGTTGTTGGTAGTTATTGTTTTTATTGTATGTTATTAAGTTTGCAAACTATCTAATATTGTAATTCTTAGTTAGCCTACAGACTAACGATTAAACAATAATTACAACAAAAACCAACTACAATAACTACAAAATAAATAGACTACAAAAAAGAAATACTAATTTTACAGCAAATTTCTAGTTTTCGCACAATCTCTCACAATGGCGTAATTGTTTCAATGGCGTAAAATGCTATAAATCAAATAAATTACCGAGTAAATTCCGCCATAATCTAGCAATACAGGTATAATTGCTATCCACCAGTATTGTTTGGGAAATAAGATAAATATACCTATGACAGAACAGATTGAACCAATTAAAAAACCAATACTAGGGGCATTCTCTTTTTTTATATAGACTTTATAGAATATCCAATCATTTCCACATATAACCATTAAACCAAATAATAATATTACGAATCCGAAGATATAACCAGCTATTATATCTGCATTAATGGATTGCATAATAATAAAAAAATATATTTATTTAATTATGTCAGAAAGAATAACTTAATGTAAAATGAGTTATACTTTTATCGGTTTTTTGATCTCCAATTTTACGTTTTAATGGGTAGCCTGTATAAATTGAAGCATAAATATTCTTATGTTGGTATTCAATACCAAACCCAGTAGAATAGATTTCCTTAGTTGTAAGAATAGTATCACCGTTTAATCTACCCCAATCAAAAAATGTTATAAAGTTTAGTCCTTTTTTCTTAAGGTGTATTGAATAATCAAACTTTGCATTAACACCTGCGTCACCACCAATAACATTTTCGTTGTAACCTCTAACAGAGTATTGTCCACCTAAGTAATATTGGTCAGCAGATGGAATATAGCTATCAAGTTCTTTCTGAGCAGAAACTCTCAAGGTTAATGAATTTCCACTATTTTCGTATTTTTGCCACATAGTATCAAGTGTTATTCTATCACCATGAAAATGTTCACCATCTATATTTTTATGTTGATTATAAATATAAGTAGGTTTGAAATAATATATTTGATTTCCTTTTATAGTCATAGCAGAATAAGCAATTGAATAGCGGCTATCTCTATCACGAACAAAATCATTACCAAGAATTTTAGTAACTGATTTTTGTTGTTGAATATCAAAAATTACTTCATTTCGTTTTGAAATTGTTGTTTTTATTGGCTTAGTAAAACTAATACTGTTACTTCTAGAATTTCCTCTAACATCCAAATCTTTCATGTAACCTTTACTAACCCTCATGCTGTTTGAATTATGACTTATGCTAAGTCTATTACCACTGTATCCTAGTGGAGTATTATAACTAAACATACCTGTTTCAGAAGTTTTTGAAAACAAAGCAGTTAAACCAAGTATGTCACAACGACCAGAAAGATTTAAATCGCTATAAGAAATTCCGTAACGATATTTACCAGAGCTTTTACCACCAGAATTATCTGTAAAAACAGAAAAATTTCTTTTTTGCTTTGGCTCTACTGCAACAATATAGAAATCAGTAGTTAATGGTTTTTCTCCAGCAACCATTTTTATTTGTAGAATAGTTCTATTCGTTATATTAAATCGTTGAATACTTCTTCTAATAGCATTTACATTTGGAACAATTCCCTGTGGAACTTTTAAAAACCTTTTTATATAAGAAGTTTTTGTTTTTTTATTTCCTTCAACAACAACTTCCCCAACTTTACCTTCAATAAGCATAACTTTAACAATATTATCTTCTATCTTTTGTGGTGGCAAAATTGCTCGAGTTGTAATATAACCTTTTTTCCCATAGAGATTGTTGATTTCATCAATAGCTTCATAAAGATTCGCTATAGTAAGAGTTTTACCTGAATATTTATTGGCTATTTCATCTAATTCCTCTCTTGTTAAAACTTCAGAATCAGGTATTTCTAACTTATTTAAAGTTATTGTTACTTCTGGAATATTTTCTTTTTCTTCCTCTTTAGATGAATCTTCTTCATCGGTATAGTTTTCTTTCATTTTTTCAGCGTCAGACTCAACTCTATAACGCTGAAGTTCTTTCATTCTTTGCATCAATATAGACCCAGGATTATACTCAGAACTTTTCAAAGTCTGTTCCTGTTGTGGTGTTAAATTTACAGCAAAGAGAGAATTTGAAACACATGAAAATCCCAAAAATAAAATACAACTTAATAAACGAGTTTGTTTTCTCATGTTAGAAAAACCTATTTTCGATAAAATTCATCTTTTAATAAAGAGTTAAATAATTATATAAAAAAAAAGATTATTAATCTATTATTTTTTATTAATTAATTTTAAAGTTCATATTTACCTCAAAATTGGTTTCATCGCACGTTTTAAAATACCATTCATCTGAGCTATTGCCATTCCATAATTTAATATTGGAACTTTTGCTTCATTAGCTCTCTGAATACGATTTTTCATTTCTGCTTCATTAAGCATACAACCACCACAATGTACTATTAACTTATACTGTGATAAATCCTTTGGGAAATCACCGCCAGAAACAAAATTATACTCAGGTTTTGTATTAGAATATTTTTCTATCCAAGCAGGCATTTTCTTTGTACCAATATCATTACATTGTCTGTGATGTACACAACCTTCCGCAATCAGCACCTTATCTCCTTCTTTTAAAGAAGATAAAGCCTTTGCTCCGTTTAAAAGAGCAGACAAATCACCTTTGTACCTTGCCATCAAAATAGAAAAAGAAGTCAAATTAATGTCTTCTGGCACTATAGTTGATACTTTTTCAAAAGCCTGAGAATCTGTAATAACCAATTTTGGTGGTTCTTTTAAAAGCTTTATAGTTTCATCTAATTCTTCTACTTGGCAACAAAGAACTGTACAATGTGAATCCAGCAAATCCCTTATTGCCATTTGCTGTGGCATTATTAGTCTGCCTTTTGGGGCAGATTCGTCTATTGGTATAACTAAAACTATAACATCATTTGGGGAAACCAAATCTGAAATAAGGTGCTTTTCGTTTTTGAGTTGTTTTGCGAAGCTTCCTAACTTTTCTTTCAGTTCATTTATCCCCTGCCAAGTCTTGGCACTCACAGAAATTGAAAGTCCATCCTTTATGGGAAAACTGTCTGTTAAAGCATGTCCTAAATACCCTCTTTCGTAAAGAGGGATGTCAGCTTTAGCTGACAAGGAGATTTTTTGAGATGATTCGTTTATTTCTTTAAAATCCCCCTGTCCACTTTGTGGACATCCCCCTTTAACAAAGGGGGTTAAACTACCGCCCTCCCCATCATTGCGAGGCTTCGCAGAAGCCGTGGCAATCCAGTTATCTATCTTATTATACACCACCAAATGCGGCAACTTCCTACTCTGCAGCTCATTCAAAAACTCTTTATCTAAATCTGACAAACCTAAGCCTGAATCCACAACCAAAACTGCAATATCAGTTTTGGCAAGAATCTGTCTAGCTTTTTCAACTCTTTTAGCCCCAAGCTCTCCTTCATCATCTAAGCCTGGTGTATCAATGATTACAACAGGACCAAGCGGCAAAAGCTCCATAGCACGCTTTACAGGGTCGGTTGTGGTTCCTTTTACGTCAGAAACCACCGACAAATCTAAGCCAGTTAAAGCATTAACAACGCTCGATTTTCCAGCATTTCTCATTCCGAAAAATGCTATATGTATTCTTTCACCGCTTGCTACTTCATTTAGAGTCATATTTAAAACCTGAAGTCTCGACGATTAGAATTTCTAATGTCTTTGATATTGTCAGTGGCAATTTGTCTAACTTTATCTTTAGGTATGCGTTTCAATTCTTCTTCTATCATTTTATAGCCGACTTCTTTGGTCTCGGGTGAAGCATAATCTTCCAAGTATTCAGATAAAGTCATCAAAGCATTGGGGTGACAGCAATTCAGAATCTGCCCGCTCTTACAAAGGCTCATAAATCTATCGCCAGTTCTTCCTTCACGATAACAGGCAGTGCAGAAAGAAGGAATATGACCATTATTAATAAGCCATCTAACAACTTCATCTAATGAGCGCTGGTCAGAAACATCGAATTGTTCAGTATCATGAGGTCTTTCATCGGGAGTATAACCAGCATAACCGCCAACTGAAGTTCTAGAACCACCACTTACTTGAGAAATACCTAAGCGCAATAACTTAGAACGAACTTGTTCAGATTCTCTAGTAGAAATGATTAATCCTGTATAAGGAACTGCAAGTCTTATGCAGGCAGTAATCTTAGCGAATATTTCATCAGAAATAGAGTTGTCGAAAGCAGATGGGTCTATATCGTCAGCCTTTTTAATTCTAGGCACACTGATTGTATGAGGTCCTACTCCATGAACGGCTTCGAGATGTTCAGCATGCATTATCAAAGCAGCAAATTCATATTTATATAATTCTAGACCGAAAAGAACTCCTAAACCAACATCATCAATTCCGCCTTCCATAGCTCTATCCATTGCTTCTGTATGATAGGCGTAATTATGTTTTGGTCCAGATGGATGTAACTTTTCATAGCTTTCTTTATGATAGGTTTCCTGGAAAAGTATATAGGTGCCTATTCCAGCTTCTTTGAGTTTTCTATAGTTTTCAACAGTGGTTGCAGCAATATTTACATTAACACGTCGAATATCACCATTTTTATGATGAATAGAATAAATGGTTTTAATACAGTCTAAAATGTATTCAATCGGGTTATTAACAGGGTCTTCACCAGATTCAATAGCCAGTCTTTTGTGCCCCATATCCTGTAGAGCAATAACTTCTGCTTTCAATTCTTCCTGAGTAAGCTTCTTTCTTGGAATATGCTTATTCTTAAAATGATATGGGCAATATACACAACCGTTTACACAGTAATTAGAAAGATAAAGCGGAGCAAACAAAACGATTCTGTTTCCATAGAAAGCCAGCTTTATTTCTTCAGCAATTTTATAGATTTTTTCTATTACTTCTGGAATCTCGCAAGCCAGCAATACAGATGCTTCACGATGAGTTAAACCGGAACAGACATGACCTGTAGCTGTTTTCTGGGGGCGAGCTTTTTCAAGAATCTGATTGATCAGTTCAAGATTATTCTTGTTTTCTTCGGCGTAAGCAAGAGTTGCTTTTACTTCTTCGTCGTTAATGAATTCTTCAGCGTGCAAAGACTTAGGATCATAAATAGCCATAAATTTTTCCTCTTCTGGGTCAGGAACATAAAATGCCCTTCCCCGTTAGATTTATTTTTGTTGAAGTCAAAAAATAACTTCTTTTCAATATCTTTGTGAATTATATCACAAAGTTTTATAAATGTAAAGGTCAGGGCAAACTTATATCTAAAATCTTAAATCTTGGAACTTGAAACTTGAATCTTGAATCTTATATCTTATATCTTAAATCTTATATATCTGCACGGAATAATTCTTGTTTTTTAACCTGTTGATTACGAATAATTATTAGTCTTTTTAAAGTAAAAGTTTCAACCTGTGCAGTTCTTTTTTCTTTTGCCGAAACAGTCAATTCAATCCATAATCCGTGTTTTTGATAATTCTTCTTTTCTTCACCATCTTCAAATTTAAGATGAGTAAAATACAATGAAACATCGTGGCCTTTTGCAAATACAGAATTATTAATTATTTTATTTGTTTTTTCATCTATAACATTGCGAACAATTCCTTCAGAGCCTTTAGAATAATTAACAGTTAAAGGATAACCTAAGCCTGAAGCAGCATAATAAAATTTCCAACTTGCCCCATCATCTCTCATATCTACAGTTGGAGATTTTATATAAGTAGCTCTTAATAAGTCATATTCTATCTGAGCCATTAAAATAGAAGCCGTTTCCATATTAGCCTGATGAGCTAAACCTTTGGTAGAGCCTTTCATTCCAGAACTAAATATATTCATAACTCCAATGATTAGAATAGCTGAAAGAATAATCCCTATCATAACTTCTATTAAAGTAACAGCTTTTGTTCTTCGGTTCATTTTTCTTTCACCATTCCAGTCATAGTAACATTTCTTGTCTTGGTTTCTCCTGGCTGTAACCAAACAACTTTTACAGTAATTAACCGGCAACGAAAAGGCCATTTATCATTTTTTTCGAAATCATTTATTGTAATAGTTCTGGAAGCTGTTTCTCCAAGTTCGACAGGGAAATCTATAGCTAAATCATCATGACCCCAAACAGTAATTTGTTTATCTAATTCTTTTGTTTTTTCATCACCAATAACTTTAAAAAAATCATTATTATATGGGATTGAATTGCAATATGCCATTATATTTAAGACATATTGCTGGGCAAGAATTTCATTTCTATTACGAACAGTAACAGAACTTCCTCTAGATATAAGTGTAAAAATAGGTAAAAGCAAAACTAGTAGAATAAAACAAACTATACTTATTTCTACGAAAGAAAAACCTTTTATTTTACATTTATAATGATTACAAAACATTTAAGCATTAATCCAACATTAATAAATCATCTTTTAAGCCATACATAAGAAGAGGAGCTTCTGAACGTCCAACATCCTGACTTGCATTGTATGGAATTGCTGATAATTCATTTTTATAGTTTAAATAGAGACCTCTTTTTAGTCCAATACTATCATCCTGTCTAATACTGCCTCTTTTTATAGATTTCATTATGATATTACCATTAACAGTAAGTTCTGAGTCTTTTCCATCACCTTCAAGTTTTACTTGACCGCCACCAGCGATTAAAGAAGCATTAATATTTTGAACAGCCCTTTCAATTATTATATC
Organism: uncultured bacterium; assembly: GCA_946407375.1. GTDB lineage: Bacteria > Muiribacteriota > Ozemobacteria > Ozemobacterales > Ozemobacteraceae > RUG334. Next base: position 586 of record CAMJNS010000060.1, on the reverse strand, counting down.
CCCATTCAAAGCAGCTAAGGTTAAATGAGCATTATCAACAGAATCAATATCACCCTTAATTATTATGTTGCCTTCAGGAAGAATAATTCCACCATTAGAAATAACTTTACATTTATCAACTACAAAGTCAGTATTGTCTTCACTAGCAAAATAAATAAAACCATTCAAATCATAGCTATTGTCTACTAGATAGTCGTTATCCTTTAAAAAAGCTTTAATATCTTCATCTGATTTAGCCGAAACAGAACACAAAAGTCTTGAATTATTTTCTCCTTCTTCAGAGCCATCTATAAAAAGACTTTCTTTATTTAAAAATTTACTCAAATCCGTTAAATCTTCTCCAAAAATATCAGCATATCTTGCTGTCTTTGAGACAGAAGGAACAGAAGTAAGTAATGTTTTTTCATTATTATTACAGAGTTTTATTAACTTATCATCAGTGACTCTGCTTCTTTCTATAGGATAATCAACCATATTATCAGTTAAAATATAAGTATAATCGTTATTATATCTTGAAGATAAAAGACGCGAAGATAATTTTTCATTGTATGTTTCAAAAGTAAGATTAGAACCAAAAGTATTAGTA
>CAMJNS010000059.1 GCA_946407375.1 uncultured bacterium | reverse complement strand
ATATTCTTTCCTAAGTTTTTATTTTAGCATTTCTATTAAACTTAGTCTAGAATAAACTTTAATTAACTACTATTGAGCTGATTCCCAATATTTTCGGCGAGCTTCCATATAGTGTGGGTTGAGCTTTATGGCTTGTTTAAATTGTTCCATAGCTTCATCTGCTTCGCCTTTTTTGCGCAAAATTATTCCTAGATGAAAATGTAGGTCAGCATAATCGGGATGCAATCTCAAAAGCCTTCTATATTCCATTTCTGCTTGATCAATGAGACCTAAATCAGAAAAAATTGCTCCAAAATCTATAGTAACACTGCTTTTTGTTAGCTTTCCCGAAAGGTTATCTTCTAAAACTTGCCGATATTCTTTCATTGCTTTACCAGACATTCCTTGGTCTTCATATATTCTACCCATATAGTAACGGGCTGCGGCATATTTAGGATTAATATTTAAAGCATTTGTAAAACTGGATAAGGCTTTGTCGTAAACTTTGTGTTCGTAAAAAACCAGTCCAACATTAAAATGTGCATCTGCAAATTTTGGATTTAATGATAAAACTGATTCATAGGCTGCAACAGCTTGATCTCTTTCTCCTAATTCTCTATATGAATGAGCTAAATGCATATAGTAGACAGGATTTTTTGGATTTTTATTCACAGCTTTAACATAACAGAAAGTTGCTTTGTCATACTGTTTTTTTAAAAAGAATGCATTGCCTAAATAGAAAAGTTTTTCATGGTCGTTAGGTTGAAGGCGTAAGTGTTTTATGCAAGCATCTACTACTTCATCTAGCATTTCTTCATTATAAACAGATTCTGGCATTAAAAACTCCTTTCTTGGGATTAATCAGTAGATAATATTGACTTTAAATCTTTTGCTTGTTTTGTGCGTGGTTCCATATGTCTAAATGATGGTTTATCGGAAACATAATTTCTTAAAACTTCTAAACATTCATAATTTCGTTTAAGAAGACTTTCTCTAAGTTCTTGAAATACAGGCGCTAAAATTTTTAACCCTTCTTCATCACTGTCATATGTATCTTTTGTAAAAAATCTAATTTTATGAATTATGCCATTGTCTCGGCGAAAAGTGTCTAATTCTGGCTCATCTAATTTTTGTGAGCGAACAGAATAATTTCTTGTGTCGAAAAAGTGCTGGCGTTCATAGTCGTCAAAAAGTGTTGCTCCCCAAATATATGGGCTTTTAAACATCCATAATGGGAAAATAGGACTTAAAATATTTTTCATGGAGTCAAGTAATTCATAGTTGTATTCGTCTTCATGAACAATTATAGTAAGATTATTGTTTTGCAGAGAAAATGAACCGCCATCGCTGAAAATACCCTCTATTTTTGTTATTTTTTCTGGTTTTGGTATGCTTAAAATAATCTTTTTAGTTCGTTCATTGATGGTTTTATAGAGTTCGTCTGGCCTATCTTCAAATTGTATAGAAATATTTTCAACAGGAAATTCAAAAGCACGTTCTAGCGTGTTTTTGAATATGTCTTTATCCTTTCGATTACTAAAAAATATGTGGGTTTCGATGATAGGCGATTCGTTACTCATATTATTACTCCGCTTTTAAATATATCATAGAATGATCTTCTTCGGGAAGTTCGTTAGAATTTTGACTTATAATTTGACGAATAAGACTATTTAACATTTCATCGGCATTTTGTTCTGGTAATTTGTCTAAAATATTTTTTAAATCTTCATTGGTTATACGTTCTTTGTCTTTCCCAGGAAAGTCTGTAATTCCATCTGTATGTAAAAGAATACCATCTCCCGGCATAATATTTATAATTTGGTCCTTATATGGGTCTGTTCCTTGATTGAACAACCCCAAAGGGATTCCTGTCTGTAGTTCTGGAATTTCAGCATAACCACTTCTTGTTCTATTTATTATTGGAATAGTGCTGCCAGCCATTGCTAGTGTTATTTGGTTATCTAATGGACTAAAAGTTAATGCTGTTAAGTCTACAAATATATCTGGCATTAAGTCTGAATTTAAATATTTAGATATTTTATTTAATAATTTTGCGGGACTTTGAAATTCTTCTATAAAGCATCTGATTATCAGTTTTAGTCTACTTACATATAAAGCAGCATTGATACCTTGTCCTGAGCATTTTCCAAAAAGAATCATTTGTTTGTCTGTGGTTAGGTTTAAAAAGTCCATAAAATCAGCTCTTTTAGAAGAAGCGGTAAAATATTTTGCTAATTTCCATCCTGTTAATGTTGGTAATGATTGAGGAAACATATTTTCATAAAGATTATTAAGGAGATTATCTGATTCTATGGTATTGGTTTTAGAAGTGGTTATAGTAGGAATATTAATATTTTTTTCATCTTCTTCAAAAACCAATGCTAAATTTTTAGAGAATTCATTGAATATTTCATTTTCAGAATCTGACAGTTTTTCTCTGCCAATTTCAATTAAAATTCCGTATACTTTAGAATAGAAATCAACTGTTATTATTTGCCCTTGTATATTGCCAGTGGAAATATTGATAGGCTTAAAAAATCCGCCTGTTTCCTGTAATGATTTCCAATCTGTTAAAGTTTTTATTCTATTTGAAATATCAGATATTAAAGGATCCTCACTAGAAATCTTTTCAGAGTGATTTAAAGAATTCTTTTTTACTCCAGCTAAGAAGAGTATTTCATTGTCTTCTGAATTAAAACAAACAAAAATTTTATTTGGGATAATATCTGATAATAATTTAAGAGCAAAACAAACTTTATCATTTAGTTTTAATCTAGGATTTATTAGATGTAGTCCATACTGTATTTTAGATACTTTTTCTAGCTTGTCTTTTAGGTTATTTATTTCTGTAATATTTTGATTCGTTATTTTTTCGGTTGTATAGCTATATATAACCAAACTAACTAAAATAGCAAAAATTGCGGCTGCCCAAAGAGATGTTTTAAAAGCATCTTCAAAAAAGAAACCGCATATAAAAATAATAAAACTGACTACCGATAAGGGTAGGCAGTATTTTATTATTATTAGATTTTTATTCGAGCTTTCTGTCACATTTATAACTCTACGTTATATTATGCTGCACGGTAATTTTCGTAAGATCTTTCAGAAGTTTCTTCAAGATATTTACAATGATTGGTGAGAGCTTCTATTGCTAATGGATCTCCTATTTTTGCTAATGCATCACCAGCAGCAAGACTTACTTCTTCTCTTGGATCATTTAAAGCTTCTATTAAAGCTTCAACAACAGCAGTTCCTCTTCTTTCACCAAGTTGAATACAGGCTATTCTTCTTACTCTCCAGTCTGGGCTTTTTAATCCTTTAATATATCTCCAGGTTTGGTCTACAGGAGTAACTGAAGCCAAAGGGACAATTTTATGCTTTTTTAAAGATGTGCTTTTGGTAGAGGATTTATCTAGTTTTTGTGAAATAAAATCATATAGTTTTTCGACAATAAACCAACCAAAAAAGTATATGATTGACAATGAGAGAATTTTTATTCCAAGTGTTAGCATAATAAAGCCTCCAAAATCTATTTATTTAGCTTATCGGCTTTAGTTTATGAAAATATTATATACAATATAATAGATTGAGGAGGATTCGGAAAAATAAAAAACCTAGTCAAAGACTAGGTTTTTTATTTCAAAGAAACTTAAAAGCTAGAATTATTATTCGCGTGGAGCATTGGCACCAGTGTCAGCACCATTTTGTTCTTGCATTTTCTTAGCTCTTTCTTCTAATTTTGCTTTGATTTCTTTAACTTTGGCAGCAGGAATATTAAGATTCAATTTGATTGTGGTTCCTTCGCTAGTTGCAGTAAGCATATTTACTGCTTCTTGTACTTCTGGAACTTGAGAAGCAAACATCTTAACCATAGCAATATAACCATTAACTTGAGTTAATACATTATTTACATTGTCTGCTTTGTCAACTTCTGCATTGAGATTGAAAATCATATTGTCGTCATTGTTGAAATCAAAATAGAAAGAATTTACATTTGCAAGGAAAGCTGCATTAGGATTCTGAGCGCATTTTGTTTTGAAAGAAGCTGGAAGAAGACCAGCACCACTTACTGTTGATTTGGTATCTATTTTGTTAAGAACATCTAAGAAAGCTTTGTTGGTTTCAACAGTTTTTGCTTTTCCTAAACCTATTGCTTTAACAGCATCACAACCTGCTTGGCTACCAACAACAATGTGTTGGTTATCTAAAAACATACCGTAACCTTCTTTGCTGTTTTTGGGAACTACACAGTTGTAACCGTCTACTTTTGTAACAGTAACATCTTTTGCTGCACTTTCATCTTCTTGAATGACTTTAACTATTTTTTCAATATCGAATTTACCTTCGATAAGAGCACCACCAAGTGCTTCCTGACCTTCAACTGCTTTACCAGAAGAGAACAAGGTAACATTGGTAATGTCTGTTAATGGATCAAAACCAGATTTTGCCTTTAATTCTTCGTAAGTTTTCTTTTGATCTGGTTGTTTTTCAAAATTATCTTTAATTTGTTTTTGTACTTCAGGCATTGCTAATATTTTAGCAACGTTAATTTTGAAAACGAAATCAGAATCTTCTGGTATAAGTTTTGTAATGTCAGCAGCAAAGAGAGCCTGACTAGTAACAGCAACAGCAAGAGCAGCGGTAAGCATTATTTTTTTGAACATTATTTAATTTACTCCCTGATTAGAATTAACTTAATCTTGAATATAATAACTTTACACAAGATTTATTGTCAAGAATTACTTGTTTTGTGGTGTGTCTTGAGACTGAATATATTTATCAATTGAAGATTTAGTAATTAGAGAAGAAACCTTAGCATTTAATCCTTCAACAGTTACTCTATAATTATTACCAAAATCATTTATTACATCATATGGAGATTTACTCCCTTTAACTGTTTCACCAAAGCTAGTTAAAGTCTTTTCAACAGCTTTCATGTCAGTTGCAGCAGCAAAATCACCAGATAAATTGATGTTTAAATTTGTATTGTAGGTTAAATCAAGATTTAAATACTGGATAGTGCTAAGACTTTTAGTACTTTCATTGGCTGCAAGATGTGGTTTAGCATCATTAGGAATAGCAGCAACTACAGCAAGAGTAGCATTTTGGTTAGATTTTGCTAATGATGTAGAAAAATCTTTATTAGTTTTTATTCCTGCCTGTTTGCCTAATTTTACTAATTTTGCACTTTCAACACCTTTTTCTGTGCCTATAACAGCAATAGTGTTGTCGAAAAACATCATTTTAGCTCTGTTTTCTCCATTAATGAAAGTAACGGTTCTGTAACCATCTTCAGCAGAAATAGTTACTTTATCTTGATTATTAGCATCTTTATTGATTGTTTCAACAATTTTTTCTATATCGAATTTTCCTTCAAATATTAAAGCAACATTTGCTCCAGCAACATTCTTTTGTTCTAAATCTAATGGAATGAAGAACAATAGATTATCAACGTCTTTTAATGGGTCGAATCCCATAGTTTTTACTTGACTAGTATATTCGTTTTCCTGACTCATTAGATTATCAATTTGTGTTTTTATTTCAGGAATTGATACAAGTTGCTTAATGTTTGAGCGAAGAATTAGATTTGCATTATTAGGAACAAAATCTAATAGGTCAGCAGCAAAACATTGAGGAACAATAAAAAGAACTGATAAAAAAACTAATAATATTTTCTTAAACATTAGTCCTCCTACGAACTTGAAGTAGTTCTTTCTCGTACACATCAAGTATTTTAACTATATTTTGTTTGTTAGTCAAGAATATTGCTAAATAATAATTTATAACAGTTTCTCTTTGGATTTGACTAGAAATAGTTGAAATGATAAAATACATCACCTTTAACAACATAATGTTTTAGATAGAAGATTAAAGATAGGAGATAGAAGAATAAAGAGATTTCTTACTTCTTACTTTCTTCTTCATTCTTCATTCTTCATTCTTCATTCTTAAATCATATATCTTATATCTTAATTTCTAAAATAAAATAAGGAGCAAATCATGGATTCACTCCCTGTTATAGCTATAGTAGGTAGACCAAATGTCGGTAAATCTTCTTTGCTGAATCGTTTGGTTGGATATAGGCACGCAATAGTTGATCCTACACCAGGTGTTACTCGTGATAGAAACTATGCCGAAGCTACTTGGAACAGAAGAAGATTTAACGTAGTAGACACTGGTGGTCTTGAACCAGATAACACCAAATCTCTTATGACCTCTATTAAGAATCAGGTTAATTTTGCTTTGCAAGAAGCAGATGCGGTTATTTTTGTTTGTGATGGTCAAGCTGGGCTTGTTCCAGACGACAAACAAATATATAATTTTTTACGAAAACGTTGGTCTGGCAGACCGCTATTTGTTTGTATTAACAAATTAGACAATACGGAAGCTTCTGAAGATGTTCAACTTTCAGAGTTTTATGAGTTTGGTGAAGAAAAACTATATCCTATTTCTGCTCTTCATTCTCATGGCGTTGCTGATATGCTAGACGATTTGGTGCAGATATTACCTGTAAATGCAGATCCAAAAGACGAAAAGCCTAATGAAGAAGATGATGAAGATAAACTTGAACGTATAGCTATTGTTGGAAAGCCGAATGTTGGTAAATCAGCTTTATTCAACTATCTTATTGGGGAAGACCGTTCAATCGTTGATAATGTAGAAGGGACCACAAGAGATACGATTCTTTTCCATCTTGATAGAAATGGTAAAAGATATAGCTTTATTGATACCGCAGGTTTACGTAGACCAGATGCGACCAAAGATAGCGTTGAAACTTACTCGGCATACAAAACTCTCGGAACAATCAAGAGAACAGACTTGGTTATTCTCGTTCTTGATGCTTCAAGAGATGGTATAACTCATCAAGATAAACGTATTGCAGGAAGAATCATCGAAAGTGGTGCTGGTTGTATCATAGTTTGGAATAAATGGGATATTGCAAAGCATGATGAACATTACTGGGATGAACTTATAAAAGAAACCAGAGAGGCTTTTCCTTTGTTAGAATTTGCTCCATTGCTTTCAATTTCTGCAAAAACTGGTTTGAGGGTAAACAAACTTTTTGAAACCATAGACCACGTTCAAGAAGTTGGTCATAGACGCATACCTGAAGAACTATTAAAAACGATTCTTTATGATGCTGTTACAATTCAGCCACCTCCTGCTTACAAAGGCAAAGAGCTAAAGATTAAACGTATAGATCAGGTTCAGGGTCCGCCAATTGTTTTCAAAGTTAGATGCAACGAACCAAAAGGCTTACATTTTTCCTATCAGCGTTATCTTTTGAACCACATTAGACAGGAAGAAACCTTTGAAGGCTGGCCTGTGAAGATTGAAGCTAGTCGTTAAATTATGGATTGGTTATACGCTTCATTAATCGGTTATTTTTTCGGCTCTATTCCTACTGCTTGGCTCATTTGCAAGATTTTTTACAAAATTAATATTTTTGAGCACGGCAGTAAGAATATGGGTTCAACCAATGTCTATAGGACTGTAGGTAGCAAAGCTTTTGCTGCCACACTTGCCATTGATGTTTTAAAGGGAATGCTTCCTGTTTTACTGTCTGCAAAGATTTGGCCGACACACCCACAAGTTATATTCGCTGCAGCAGCTTTTGCTATGATTGGGCATACTCTTTCGTTCTGGGTTAAATTTAAAGGGGGAAAGGGTGTAGCAACAGGATTAGGCGTATTTATTGCATTATCTGGTTATCATGCCTTGTATGCTTTGGCAGTTTTTATGATTGTGTTGTTAGCTACTAGAATGGTTTCGGTCAGTTCAATGATTGCTGCAGTATCTTTACCATTTTTCCTTTGGTATGGCAAAGTATTAGGTGATTATACTATTTATATAACTATATTTGCTGCTCTTGTTGCTGCTTTTGTAGTTTTTAAACATAAATCAAACATTCAGCGAATATTAAAAGGCACGGAATCTAAGTTGCCACTCTTTGCTCCGAAGAATGATTCCAACCAAAACTAATAAGAAATAGAAAAAACTAATTAAAATTTTTTTATGAATTGCTACTGCGAAAATCAACTCGTAGAGTGTGTGCGAAAACTAATTTTTAGCCCGAATTAGATTATATTAATTGTCTACACTTTTGTCATAATAAGTATAGCGTATGGGCTTTAGCCCTGAAAGCTATACGGTTATGACAATGTGTAGACTACAAAAAGGAAATACTAATTTTACAGCAAATTTCCAGTTTTCGCACACCCTCTTGCGATACTGTTTTGATAACACTTAATAAATAAACTAAAAAAGTTCACCTTTATTCAAAAGATTTAAGACTTCGCTCTTGATAAAAGTTTCTAGTTTTTTTATAATGCAGTAACAATAAAGAAGAATAGATTACGGAGGGAAACAAATGAAATTTGCAGTTATTGGCGCAGGTTCTTGGGGAACAACTTTGGCTAATCTTTTGAGCAATAATGGTCATAAGGTAATGCTTTGGGCAAGAGAACCTGAAGTAGTTGCTGGAATAAATACTGACAGACATAACCCATATTTTGTATCTCATCTTGAAATAAATCATACTTTAGTTTGCACAAATGATATGGATGAAGCTATAGAAGCTTCAGAATTAGCTTTGATTTCTATTCCATCTGGTTTTATAAAAGATACTTTGGAACCACATAAAGAACATTTACGAAATTTAAAAGGCATAGCAAATGTGGCAAAAGGTTTTGAACGAGGAACAGGCAGAAGAATATCTCAGATGCTTTGTGAAATACTTGGTATTGAACCAGATTCAAAAGATGACCATATTGCATGTCTATCTGGTCCTAATATCGCTGACGAAGTAGCAAAACAGAAGTTGGGTGCCTGTGTTATTGCTTCTCCAGATGTGGAATTGGCTAAAACTTTACAACAATGTCTTTCTACTGGTTATTTTAGAGTGTATAGTCAAAGTGATCGTACTGGGGTTGAACTTGGCGGAACTCTAAAGAATATATATGCTATTGGTGCTGGAATAGTAGATGGACTAGAATTGGGAGATAACTGCAAAGCAGCTTATTTAACTAGAAGTCTTCACGAATTAGTTAAATTAGGCACAGCTCTTGGTGGGCAAACACAAACTTTTTATGGACTCACTGGGTTAGGTGACCTTATGACTACTTCTAATTCTATTCTTTCTCGTAACCATAGATTAGGTGCAGCTATGGCAAATGGAAGTACTTTAAAAGAGTTTACGCAATCAATGAAAATGGTAGTAGAAGGTGTCGAAACAACAAAAATTGCAAATGAATGGGGTAAAAAATTAAATCTTCAGCTACCAATTACCGAAGAATTATATAGAATACTTTTCGAAGATCATCCTGTAAAAGAAGCAGTTACAAGTTTAATGGGAAGAGCTTTGAAAGCAGAGACAGATTGATATTTTAGGAGCGTAAACAAATGAAGTTTTTTAAGTCGCCCTTGTTTGTTGCGGCATTAACTGTGTTTTTAGGTGTTTTTTTTGTAAGTATTGTTTTTTTACAAAGTAAAAATAAGCCTGACATTGGAAAAAAGACTGATTCTGTAGTAACAGAAAAAGAAATCTCTTCTGAAAATTCTTCTAGTCCTCTATTTAATAAAGTATCAGCATCTAACTCTGAAGTTAAAACTGAAACTATTAAAGAAACACAGTTGGTTAAAGTTAATTTTTTTAATGATGATAACAAAGAAATTACTTCAAAAGAAGTGCCTTTATATGAGTTTACTAAAGAAAAAAAAGGAAATGAACCAGCAAAAGTAGTTGAAATAACTGCTAATGGCGATTTGGCAAAAAGCTTGATCGATGATATTAAGCTCCCAAATGAACAGTCTTCTTCTGCTAAAATAGTAAAAACAGATAGTAAATTTGATAAAATTGTTGTAACGGATTCTGGCTTAGAGGTAGATAAAGAAAAGACTCTCGAAGCATTAGAACAGAGTATTCAAGCAAATACCGCTGCAAATAATTATCAAAATGTTAATGTTAAAGTCGTTACAAAAAAGAATGAGGGGTTTTCTGGAAAAATGAATGAAATGGGTTTTACAACTTTACTTGCTAAATGGAGGACGACTCATCCACATCACTTAGATGATGCTGCAAGAAATGTAAATTTGTCTATAGCTTCTAAAAAAATAAATGGTCTAATTATTCCACCAAATGGGAAATTCAGTTTTAATAAAGTTGTTGGCGAAAGAAGTAAAAAGAATGGCTTCAAAGAAGCTGGTGTAATCTCTCAAGGCAGAGTTATTCCTGGTCTTGGTGGGGGAATTTGCCAGGTAAGTACAACTCTTTATCGTGCTGTCCTTCTCAGTGGCGCAAAAATCGATGAACGTCATAATCACTCTATTTATGATGGAATTGAATATGCTCAACGTGGGTTAGATGCTGCTGTTGCTTGGGGATATAAAGATTTCAAGTTTACAAATAAGCTTTCTGAACCTATATTGATTACAAGCCAATCTGGTGAAGGTTGGGTAGAAGTTTCTATTTATGCAGAAAAGAAACCTTTTGAATCTGTTGAACTCTTTACTAGAAACGAAGTTAAACGTCCATTCAAAACTGAAAAACGTATAAATACAAAACTTAAATCTGGGGATGTAAAAATAGTTCATCCTGGTGTTGATGGTTATACTGTTGAAGCCTACAGAACAATTACATATTTAGACGGTAAGTCTAAAGAAGAAAAGTTAAGCAAAGATAATTATTTAACATTCAATCGTATTGAAGAAAGAAACAACTGATATGAAGCGTTTTTCTTTATTGTTGTTACTTTCGGTATTTTTCTTCCAAGTTTGTTCTTTAGAAGCAAGTCTAGATTTTTCTGTCTTTCACACAAGAGGTTTTGAAGGAAAAGCAGAATTAGAGTTTAATCAGCCAGAAGATCTTGTAAAGGCACCTGATGGAAATTTTGTAATAGCTGATACAAATAACAATCGTTTGCAGGTTGTTAGTCCAGAAGGTAACTTTATAAGAATTATTCCACCTCCAAAACCTAAAAATGATGCTTTGACAGCAACTTCTGAAAATAAGACTGCGCCAGCATCAAAGTTTCAAAACCTGTCTTTCAAAAGACCTGTTGGTTTGGCTTTTGATAACAGTGGTTTATTATATGTCACTCTGATGAATAGTGACATAATAGTAGTTATAGATTATTCTACTGGTCAGATAAAGAAAACAATTGGTAGTAGTGGTAAGAAACAGGGTCAGTTTTGGATGCCTATGGATATTGATATAGACGACCAAAACCAAATAGCAGTAGCTGAATTTAGAAATAGACGTGTTCAGATTTTAGATTTAGAAGGTAACTGCATTAAGGATATAATTTATCAAGAAAAAACTCAAAAGGGTGGGGTAAGAAATCTTGAGCCTCGTGGTGTATTTTGGTCTCAAGATGGTGATTTGATTGTTACTTACCCGAACTATCATCAAGTAGTCTGTTGGAATATTGTAGACGGAACTATTCGTTGGAGATATGGCGGAGATAAACCTGGCAGAGATAAGGGGATGTTAAATAATCCGTCTTTTATTGCTCAGGGGATTGACAGCCATCTGATGATTTCTGATACAAAGAACAATCGAATTGTTGAAATAACTAGAGAAGGTAAGTATTATGATAGCCATGGTTCAAAAGGTTCTGCACCTGGTAAATTAAATCTTCCTAGAGGTATATATTTAACTCACGATGAAAATTTGATTATTTCTGATTCTGCTAATAGCCGTATCCATTTCTTTACTGCTGGTCCAACTACTCTTTTGTTAAAAGAAGCTAAAGCCTTAGCTCGTTCAGATAATTGGTCTGCAGTAATGGGAAATGTTGAAAGAATTTTACAGCTTCAACCAAATAATGAACAGGCATTAGATTTAAAGGTCAATGCTTTATACTATTTTGGTGACCAGTCTTTTAAAAATCAAGAATATGATAAAGCGGAAGAATACTACAGAATGGTCTTGAGTTATCAGCCAGATGATGTTAATATACCGCAGAAGCTTGATGCTATATTCTGGGAAAAGAACAGACCAATAATAGTCGGAGCTATTACTATTGTTTTAGTATTTATTGGCACTATCATTTTGATTTGGATATTGAAGCTTGTTTTTAGAAGGATTATAGCTAGAGTCAAAGATAATTGACAGGCAAAAAACTAGAAACTAAATAGATTGCCTCGTTACTATATTTACTTCGTATGTTAGTAATGAGGTAATGTTTTGGGTTTCGCAATGGCGGATTCAAAAACTAATAATTTACTAATTCTTTGCCTGAAAAATAAAGTATTAGGAGTAAACTCTTGTCACTGAATAGAATACGTAATTTTTGTATAGTTGCACATATAGACCATGGAAAATCAACCTTGGCAGATCGTTTAATTGAGTTTACTTCCACTGTCAGCAAACGTGAAATGAAAGATCAGTTGCTAGATTCAATGGATCTTGAAAAAGAACGTGGAATAACTATCAAAGCTCAAGCAGTAAGAATGAACTATACGGCCAAAGATGGACAGGAATATTGCTTGAATCTAATTGATACACCAGGTCATGTTGACTTTTCATATGAAGTTTCACGTTCAATAGCTGCTTGTGAAGGTGCTCTCCTTGTTGTGGATGCAACCCAGGGAGTAGAAGCCCAAACTATGGCTAATGCAACTTTGGCCATTGCTAATGACCTTGAAATAATTCCTGTTATAAACAAAATTGATTTGCCTTCTTCTGATCCAGATAAAGTTAAAGAAGAAATTGAAAACCTTATAGGCGTAGATTGTTCAGATGCTTTATTGGTTTCTGCTAAAGAAGGAACAGGTGTTCCAGAACTTTTGGAAGCTATTGTTGCTAGAATTCCAGCTCCAAAGGGTGAAGAAGAAAAACCTTTAAGAGCATTGGTTTTTGATGCTGTTTATGACTCGTATAAAGGAGTTATCGTTTATATTAGACTAATAGATGGAAGTATAAAAAAAGGCGATAAAATAAAATTTAAAGAAACAGAAGAACCTTTTGAAGTTATTGAAACAGGTGTGTTTACACCAAAGATGACATTAACTGATAAGCTTGAAACAGGTAAGGTAGGATTCTTTGATGCAACCATTAAAGAAATGAGACAGGTACACATCGGTGATACTGTTGTTCTAGAAAAATTCAAAGATGTGGAACCTATTCCTGGTTTCCAAAAAGCAAAACAGATGGTTTTTTGTGGGCTTTACCCTGTTGAAACCAACGCCTTTAATGATTTAAGAACTGCATTAGAAAAGCTTACATTAAATGATTCAAGTCTTTCTTATTTCCCTGAAAATTCTTTAGCTTTAGGTTTTGGCTTTAGATGTGGTTTTTTAGGGCTTCTTCATATGGAAATAATACAGGAACGTCTAGAAAGAGAATATGACTTAGATTTGGTAACAACTGCTCCAAACGTTATTTACCAGGTTAAGCTGGTAGATGGTTCTGTTATAGAAATAGATTCTCCTTCTAAACTACCAGATTTAACAAAGATTGAAGAAATAAGAGAACCTTTTGTTCACGCCACTATTTTCATGCCGAAAGAATTTATCGGAACAATCATGGAATTAGCTAAAGAACGTCGTGGAGTAATGGATACAATGGAATTCATTTCAGAAAACCGCGTTTCCATCTCGTTTGACCTTCCTCTTTCTGAAATTATCGTAGATTTTTACGATAAATTGAAAAGCAGAACAAGAGGCTATGCTTCTTTAGACTATGAAAATATAGGCTATCGTGCTTCTAACATTGCTCGTGTAGAAATACTAGTAAATGGCGATAAAGTTGATGCTCTTTCTTTCCTTTGTCATAAAGATAAAGCAGAGTATCGCGGAAGAAATGTTATTACAAAACTACGAAAACTTATTCCTCGCCATCAGTTCCAGATTCCTTTACAGGCAGCAATAGGAGCTAAGATTATTGCTCGAGAAAATATTGCTCCAGTAAGAAAAGACGTTTTGGCAAAGTGTTATGGTGGTGATATTACAAGAAAACGTAAACTTCTTGAAAAGCAAAAAGAAGGTAAAAAACGTATGAAGATGGTTGGAAACGTTGAAATACCTCAAAAAGCTTTTATGGCTGTTTTGAAGCCAGACGAAGAATAATATTTATTTGTAGTAATGAGCGAGGAATTAGGAATTGGAGAGCATTCCTAATTCCTTTTTTATTTAACTTAATTGCATTAAATTAGAATAAAGTGTAATATGTAAGCTTAGGATGTTTAAGTGTAAAAAGATAGGACAACTTTTAATAGAATCTGGTCACATAGGCGAAAAAGAACTTAATATAATATCAAAGGTGTTTTTCTATTGTTTTTAATATTGTATAAGTTAATTATTTCTCCAATAGAATATCTAATAGAAAATATATTTTCATTCTTTTATTATTATTTACAGCTAGAATTAGGAATTACAATCTTCTTTGTAAGTTTTGCAGTTACTATGCTGTGTTTGCCATTTTATTATAGGGCAGAAAAAATTAGCGAAGAAGAAAAAGAGAAACTTTCTCAACTAAAACCTTATATTGACAAAATCAAAAAGAATTTCAATGGTGATGAACAGTTTTTTATGCTGCAAACTCTTTATCGTCAGCATAACTATAATCCTATAATGGCATTACGTAATTCTTTTAGTTTATTTTTGCAAATTCCTTTTTTTATAGCAGCTTACCATTTTTTTTCTAATTTAGAACTATTTAGCGGTTATTCTTGGGGATTTATCAAAGATTATTCCCAGCCTGATATGCTTTTAAATATAGGATCATTAAAAATTAATGCTTTGCCTTTATTAATGACATTGATTAACTTTGCTTCCTGTGAAATATATTTAAAAACTAAATCTTTAAAAACACGAATTCAGCCATATTTATTATCTTTATTTTTTCTTATTTTTCTATACAATTCTCCATCTGGATTAGTTCTATATTGGACTTATAATAACTTTTTCTATTTACTTAAGAATAAGTTTATGGATGATAAAAAGCCTTATAAATTTGTTTATTATCTTGTTCTTTTTGTTATACTTATCTTTCTTTTTTGCAAACAAAATGATTTTAGAAAAATAAAAAATAATATATTTGAATTGGTTTGTAACCTATCGCCTTGTTTATTTATCTTTGGAATATTAAAACTTTTAAAAAATGATTTGATAAATATATCAGAGAAATTATCTGATAAGTTTAATATAATTATTGTTTTATTATGCGGCTTTGGAATGGTCTTATTACAAGGATTAATAATACCTTTGGGTTTATTAACAAGTGACTTATCAATGTTTGTAATCGAACTAGATAATACAAATAATATAATAAAGTTTGTGCTTGAGAATATTTTTTGTATTACAGGGCTTTACTTGTTTTGGGGAACAATTAGTTTTAGTTTTGTTTCAAAAAAATGTAAAATTTATTATATTGTTATATTTTTATCACTATTCTTATTCTCGATATTGAGTTACTTAACTTTTGGAAAAAATCTAGGAACTGTTGATACTAATTTACAATTTGAAAATGAAGCAGCAGTTAGATTAATGTCTGGGAATCTTTATACACAGGGAACAAACATCTTTATTTTTATAGGTTTTTTAGCTCTAATTATATATATTTTTAAAAAGAGCTATGTTAATCATATTATTATAATATTATTAATTGTTTTGTTCTCCGAAATGATTGTTTCAGGAATAGAGATTTCAAAATTTATAAAGGGTATAAACTATATTGATAATTGGAACAAGAAGAATAAAGAGCTCTGGGTCCAATCAGATTATATTAAATTATCAAAAACTAATAAAAATGTAATAATTATATTTTTAGACCGTTTTCTAGGAGCATTGTTACCTAAGATACTTGAAGAAAAACCTGAACTGAAAGATGTATACTCAGGTTTTGTCTTTTATCCAAACACAGTTTCTTATGCGTTAAACACCGTTTTAGGATACCCAGCTTGTGTTGGAGGTTACGAATACACTCCATTTAAATTAGACAATGACAAAAGACTATTCCCTGAAAAATGGTTAGAAGCTTCTCTTATGTTACCAACTCTTTTCAAAAATAATGGTTATTTATCTACTGTTGTAGATCCATTAGAAGAAAGCGAGCTTATAAAGCTTAATTATACAGATATTTATTCATCAAAAGGCATAAACATTATAAAAATGATGGGAAAACACAATTCTAAAATGCAATTTGACAAAATGAATGATTCTGAAATACAAAAACAAATAAAAAAAAGGTTATATTATTATTCATTTTTAATAATTGTTCCAAATAATTTAAAAAAAATCATATATAATGACGGTTTTTATTTATTAAAAAGACGGTTGAAGGAACTACGTAACCATAATAATTCATCAGAAAAAAGAGTAATGAATTCTTATTCTGCATTAACCTATTTGAAATATATTACCAAAACAGACTCGTTGTTGAATACATTTACTATCATTCATAATGATTTATCTCATTGCTTATTTCTTTTTCAGTATCCTGATTATGAATATTTAAGCGATATAACAAACTATGGTGAAAACAAGTATAATGATTTACGTAGCTTTAAGGGCTACCATACTGCAATGGCCTCTTTTTTGTTGGTTGCACAATATTTAGATTATCTAAAACAATCTGGTGTTTATGATAATTCTAAAATTATAATAATGGCTGACCACGGAAATCCCTTTGTTCATTTGCCAGATTTTTCAAATTTTAACAATGATAATGTCTTACAATGTAACCCTTTATTAATGGTTAAAGACTTTAATCAACAACATTCATTGAAAAATGATTATACTTTTATGACAAATGCAGATGTTCCAAGTATTGCGTCGAAAGATTTATTTACTAATGCAAAGAATCCATTTACAGGAAAAGATATATCTTCAGATGAAAAACAAAAAGGAGCTACAATATATTTCGATTTACATTTTAGAAATTTTTCTCAATTTACAACAAATAAAGCTATTCTTGATAAATTTCCAATTATAAAACATGTAAAAGATAATATATTTAATGAGAACAATTGGACAGATGTAAATTATAGTTTTAGCGAATGAAATTAAACAAAAATATAACTTTGTAAAGTTTCGTATTTTAAACAAGTGCAAACTTCCATTGGTTGCATAAAAGACTAATAAAGTGTAGAATATTTGCTGAATTATGTTTAAACGAAAGAAAATAGGTCAACTTTTAATAGAAGCTGGGCACATAGGCGAAAAAGAACTTAATATTGCTTTAGCAGAACAAAAGAAACGTGGAAAACGTATTGGACAGGTTCTGATTGAGCTCGGCTATCTTACAGAAGATAAGCTTCTTCCTATTTTAGGGAAGCAGCTAAAGGTTCCTTTTGTCGATTTAAGTAAGGTTGAAATTAAGCCTGATGTTTTAAAAATGGTCCCAGAAAAAATATGCCGTAAGCATATTCTTGTTCCTATTAGTTTTGAGAATAATCAGCTCATGATAGGGATGGCAGACCCTCTTGATGTTTTCATAATAGATGAAATCCAATTTCAAAATAATTGTGAAGTTGTAAGGGCTATATGTTCTGAAAACCAGATTGCAGACACAACTGATAAATTATATGTAGCTGGAGCTATGGCTGATGCATTAAATGCATTAACAGCAGGTGATTCTGGCGGTGAAAATAATTCTGCTCTTGATGGTTTAAAGAAAGCTTCAGAAGAAACACCTATCATAAAATTAGTTAATCTTGTGTTAACTTCGGCAGTTCAAAAAGGTGCTTCGGATATTCATATAGAACCAGATGAAGGTGAGTTAAGGGTTCGTCTTAGGATAGATGGAACTTTGCAGGTTTCAATGAATCTTCAGCCCGAAGCGTTGCCTTCTGTTATGTCTAGAATTAAGATTTTAAGTGGTATGGATATTTCAGAACGTCGTATTCCTCAAGATGGTCGTATTCAAATGACTATTATGGATAAGCCTATAGACTTTCGTGTAAATACTATTCCTACTGCTTGGGGAGAAAAAGCCTGTTTGCGAATTCTGGATAAATCTAATGTTAATGTTCAATTAGACCAGATGGGTTTTACGCCTTATAATTTCACTATGTTAAAAAAGGCTATTAATTCTCCAAATGGTATGTGCCTTGTTACTGGACCAACAGGTTCTGGTAAGACTACGACTCTTTATTCTTGTTTGAATGCTATAAAAGGTCCTGACATAAACATTTGTACTGTTGAAAACCCTGTTGAATACAAACTTAAGTTTATTAATCAGGTTCAAGTTAGACCTGAAATTGATCTTACTTTTGCTTCTGTTTTGCGTGCATTTTTAAGACAGGATCCTGACGTTATAATGTTAGGAGAAATTCGTGACGAAGAAACAGCAAGTATTGCAGTTGAAGCTGCTCTTACTGGGCACTTGGTTTTTGCAACTCTCCATACGAATGATGCTCCAAGTACTGCGATTCGTCTAGTTGATATGGGCGTAGAACCATTCTTGGTTTCTTCTGCTTTGTTATGTATTGTTTCTCAAAGACTTGCTAGACGTGTTTGCAAATTCTGTAAAGACGTTGATACTAGTATTACGCCTGAAACAATAGCTGATTTAGGGCTTCCGCCTGAAGCTATTAATCAAACTTATTACAGAGGCAAAGGTTGTGAAAAATGTGGGAAAACTGGCTATAAAGGTCGTGTTGGTGTGCATGAAGTAATGTATACTCACGAAAATTTGCGTCGTATGATTATTCAGAAGGTAGGTCCTGATGATTTAAAGGCAGAAGCTTTAAAATTAGGAATGAAAAGCCTTAAAGATGATATTGTTGTTAAATTCCAGCAAGGACTTACTACTCCAGAAGAGGTTTTTGCTCTCGCACGTTCAGACTAAAATTATAATGTAGAGGTCATCAATGGCAAAATATGAATGTGAAGTTAAGGATGCTAAGGGCGATATTCTAAAAACTCAGCTCGAAGCTCCAAATATGCAAGAATTAGCTGCTCGACTTTCTGATAAAGGTTTTTACCTTGTAAAAGCTACTGAAATTAAGAAAAAGAGTGGCTTAGCTCTCTTTGGCGGAAGTGTGAAAGCAAAAGAGATGATGATCTTTACAACACAGCTTTCTACATTGGTTGGAGCTGCTATACCTCTTGTAGAAGCTGTTGGTATTATGGCAGACCAGACTACTAATCCATATTTTAAGAATGTTTTAGAATCTGTAGGACGTGATTTGCAATCAGGTATTTCCTTTTCTGCTTCAATACGTAAACATCCAAAAGTATTTAATAGAATTTATTGCAATATGTGTGAAGCAGGCGAAGCTGGTGGTATGTTAGATCAGGTTTTGCAAAGACTTGCTGCTTTTGCTGAATCTGATGCTGAAATTAGAGGTAAGATTAAAGGGGCATTAATGATGCCTGTTATTCAGCTTGTTCTAGCTGTTTTAGGGGTTATTTTCCTTCTTGTAAAAATATTCCCCAATTTTGCAACAATGTTTAAAAAAATGAAGACAGATTTACCTAAAATTACAGAAATGATGATGTTTGCTTCAGATGCTCTTATTGAACATTATTTCATCTGTGCAGGCGTTGCTGTTGGTATTGGTTTATTAATATTCTTGGCTTTGAAAACTAAAATGGGTCAGCATGTAACTGCACTAGTTAGTCTTAAAGCTCCAATTGTCGGACCATTAACTCAGAAAATTGCAGTAAGCAGATTTGCTAGAACTTTCTGCTCTTTGCTTGGTGCAGGGGTTCCTATTATGCAATC
>CAMJNS010000058.1 GCA_946407375.1 uncultured bacterium | reverse complement strand
TACTGTTAGGATGTTTATCCGCATAGTCATAAACTAAATTGTAAACGTTTCCTATACCAATTTTAGAAAGAATTAAAACAAGTTTTTCTTTGGTAGCATCGTTATACTCTCGATTTAGTTGATCACAAATAATTGAGGCAAGTTTTATTCTAATAGAAGAAATACGTTTAGTTGCTGATTCATTCATTGTTCAATCTCCTGAAGCAAATCCTTAATAACCTCTTGATTTAGGTTATCATTTCGTTTTAGTTTTTCTAGAGATTCTTTAAAAGTCATACAACCTTCACGTCTTGCCATAATCATTGCGGTTTCCAACTGGTTGTATTTATGGTCTCTAATGAGATTTCGCATACCTGAGTTAACAAGCATCAGTTCAAAAGCAACGCCGCACTTTTGTTTGTAATCAACGCTTGGAATAAGAACCTGAGAAAAAATACCTATAAGACTAAGACTTAGCTGGCTTCTTGCTTCATCCTGTTTCCCTGCTGGAAACATACTAATAATATGTTCAATAGACTGAGCAGGACCAAATGTTGGGAGAGTAGAAATAACCAAGTGACCAGTTTCTGAAGCCATTAAAGCCTGTTCAACAATCCCCTGTTCTTGAAGTTGTCCAATTAACATAACATCAGGGTCTTCACGAAGAGCATTTGTTAAAGCATCTAAGTAAGTTGGAATAACTTTACCAACTTCAACCTGTGTAAATACAGACATTTTTGGCTCATAAACTATTTCCACAGGGCTTTCCATAGTAATAATATGACGAGCAAATCTTTCATTTATAGCTTGAGCCATTGCTGCAACTGTCAAAGTTTTTCCACAGCAGACAGGACCTGTTACAAGGAAAAGACCTCTAGGTAAAGAAGCGATATTAATAAGAGTATCTGGTAAGCCAAGACCTTCTATTGTTGGTACTTCTTTTGGAATGAATCTGAAAGAACCAGCAACACCATCTCTTTGCTGATAAATATAGTATCTGATTCTTGTTTGAGAATCTGGTAAAATGAAAATAGATGAAGTATTAAACTTATTATGAAGTTCTTCTTGTTGTTGAGCATCTATTACAGGCAAAAACAAGTCAAACATCTGTTGTGGTGCAAGAGCTTCTCTTTCAGAAACAACTAGATGCTTATTTATTCTATAAGATGGTGGAGCACCTGGTTTTAGGATTAAGTCACTAGCACCCATTTCTATGGCTTCTTCAAAGAATTCAAATATTTCAGGCTTCATTTTGTTTCTTCTCCAGGCATCATTTCGAATTCATCAACTTTACGTTTTACATATGCGCGATTATTAGCTTTTAACAAACCTTCATCTTTAGAAATCTTATTGGAAGTAATAAGATCAACCAAAGAGTTATCAAGAGAAATCATACCGGTTGAAGAACCAGATTCAAGATATGAGGCAATCAAGTGAATTCTGTTTTCAGCAATAAGACCCTTCACAGCGGCAGCATTAACTAAAACTTCAAATGCTGCAATTCTTCCGCGACCTGTTCTTTTTGGAATCAATGTTTGAGTAACTATACCCGTAAGATGTGATGCTAATCTAGACATAACCTGCAAATGCAATGTTTTTGGACAGAGGTTAACAAATCGGTCAATAGCCTGAATTGCAGTATTACTATGTAGTGTTGCAAATACTAATTTGCCTGATTCTGCTGCTAAAAGTGTCATTTCTACAGCATCAGCATTTCTAAGTTCCCCGACCATCAATACATCACAATCTGTTTTAAGAGCCCCTCTAATACCTTCTTCAAAAGTGGTACAATCTACCCCAACCTGTCTTTGACTTATTATGCACTGATTATCTTCAAAGAGATATTCTATAGGGTCTTCAACAGTAATAATTGTCTTTCTAAAATTATTATTGATATGAGTAATATAAGCTGATAAAGAAGTAGATTTACCAGCACCTGTTGCCCCTGTTACCAAAACAAGACCGCTAGATTTATCGGCAAATCTTCTTGCTGACTGTGGCAAACCAATATCATTAAAAGTTAACTGCTTAAATGGAATAACACGGAAAACGGCATTACCACCACGATAGTCATTAAACAGATTAACTCTGAATCTCGCATTGCTAAAACTATAACCAAGGTCTAATTTTGAATATTTTAGAAAAGTTACCAATTGCGCATCGTCTAAAATAGCTTCCAGCATAACTTCAAAGTCATTTTGACTAATAACTGGCATTTCTTTTATTGGACGCATATTACCATCTATACGTAAAATAGGGGCATAGCCTGTTTTGAAATGAAGGTCTGAAGCACCTTTTTCAATACAGAGCCTCAATAATTCAAAAATCATCATTCCTCCAATTGTGAGTAGGTTTGTTCTTTTTGAAAACAGTCACGCTAATATTTTAACAGAATTATATTATAAAGGCTATTTTTTTCGAGAAAAGTAAAAAATAAGATAAGCTTTCTTAAACTTGCAAAGCTAGCCTAATAATGATAAAATTCGACTGCATTTATTATGTCACTGCAAATTAATAATCTAAGCAAGTCATTTAGCGTTAGAACGCTCTTCTCCGGGGTTACTTTTTCAGTCAATCCGGGTGAATGTGTTGCTTTAGTTGGAAATAACGGCACTGGCAAGTCCACTATGATGAGAATTATTTTGGGTGAAGAACAGGCTGACACAGGTACGGTTACTCGCCCCAAAGAAAGCAACATAGGCTATCTTCCTCAAGAAATATTCTTGTCAGATAATGGTAACTGGGAAACAGAAAAAGAAACTTTAACTCTTTGGGAACTTGCTACTCAAGCCTTCGACAAACTAAAAATAATTAAAGAGCGCATTGAAGCTCTTGAGACCAAAATGACTGAAGGCAATTTAGATATTAGTATTCATGATGAATACGAAAAGTTAATTGCTGACTACGAAAAATCAGGTGGTTACACTTGGCAAGCTAAGACTATTAGATTGTTAAAAGGTTTCGGATTTCCTGAAGAACGTTTTCACGAACCTCTAAAGAACTTTTCTGGTGGATGGCAAATGAGAGCATATTTCGCAAGACTTTTGCTGAGAGAACCAGATTATTTACTATTAGACGAACCAACAAACTATTTGGATATTGCTTCAATATCTTTTTTGGAAGATTATTTAAGCAATTATGCTGGTGGAATATTGGTTGTTTCTCACGATAGATACTTTCTTGATGAACTAGCTACTTCGGTAGTAGCAATAATGCCTGAAGGGGCAAGAAATTTTAAAGGAAACTACTCTGCTTTTCTTGAAGCTAGAGAAGAATGGGCAACAGAAGCAGCGGCAGCTCAGGAACGCCAAGATAAAGAAAGAAAACGCATTGAACGTTTCGTTGAAAGATTCAGATATAAAGCAACTAAGGCTTCTCAGGTTCAAAGCCGTGTAAAAATGCTTGCAAAAATGACTGAAATTGCTCAAATTCGCTCAACTCCAAAACTTAGTTTCAGATTTCCTGAATGTGAACCTAGTGGAGAAGTTGTTTTAAGAGGAGAACATCTAACAAAATCCTTTGGCAATCATCAGGTTTTGAAAGATGTTTCCTTTGTAATCAATCGTGGAGACAGAGTTGCTATAATCGGCGAAAACGGTGCAGGTAAAACAACACTTGTTAGAATACTCGTTGGAGAAGACAACCTTTGGGGTGGTCACCTAGAAACAGGTTATAGAACCCATTTAGGCTATTTTGCTCAAGACGAAGAAATTAGCTTCGAAGGCGAAGAAACAGTAGAAGACAGAATGTTGCGAGAAGCCCCATTCGATGCTGTTCCAGAAGTTAGAAACATATTAGGGGCTTTCTTATTCTCCGGTGATAACGTAAAAAAAATGGTACGTATCCTATCTGGAGGAGAAAAAAGCCGATTAGGTCTTGCCAGAATGATGCTAAGACCTTGTAACCTTTTAATATTAGACGAACCTACAAATCATCTTGATATTAGCAGCAGAGAAGCACTACTTAATGCTTTGGATGATTTTCCTGGAACTGTAATTATCGTTTCCCACGATAGATTCTTCTTAGATTCATTAGCTACAAGAATTTTGAGCTTAGAAAATGGGAAATCTATTTTATATGACGGGAATTATAGCCAGTATATGTGGGCTAGAGAAAAACGACTGGCAGATGAATTAGATTCTAAAACCGACACCAATAATTCAGAAAATATTGATAATCCAAAAATTACAGATTCAAAGCAACAAGCAAGAGAAAGTGTTAAAATACAGAAACAGCTTTCTAATAAACTTCAAAAATTAAAAAAAGATATTGAAGAAAAGGAAAATGAAATTTCTTTATTAGAAAGTAATATTAGCGAAATCGAAGGGCAGCTTGCCACACCACCTGAAGGCTGGTCAGCTCAAAAAATAGCTGAAGTTGCGCAGCAACATTCTTCATTAACCACTAAGCTCGACGATGCAATGAAAGCTTGGGAAGACTTGAACGCTGAAAGCCAGCAAACCTCAGATGAATTGCAAGAAATCAGAGGGGGAAAATAATGGCAAAAACATCTAATGAATTTGAATCCAATGTTCTAGAAAGAACTAGACAAGAAATAAAGAAACCTTCAAGATATAAGGTTTTAATGTTAAATGATGATTACACAACTATGGAGTTTGTTGTAGATGTTTTGAAGAAGATTTTCGGACATTCTACAATAGCAGCAACCTCTATTATGCTTAATATTCACAACCATGGACAAGGCTTGGCTGGTATATACACAAAAGAAATAGCCGAAGCCAAGGTGTCACAAGTTCATTCTGCCGCAAGAAGCCGTGGTTTTCCGTTGAAATGTGAAATGGAGAGGGAATAAGCAATGATTAGCCAAGATTTAGCAATTATTATACAAGCAGTTATTGAAGAAGCTTCTAACGCCAACTGTGAGTTTATTACTGTTGAACATTTGCTCTACGGTGTAATACATGATGAATACGGTTCTCAGATTCTAGAAGCTTGCGGTTGCAATCTAAAAAAACTTGAAACAGATTTAAAAAAGCACTTAAAAGAAGAAGTTCCTTCTATAGACCCTAGCACTTCTGCTGTTCCACAACCAACTCCAGGGTTCCAACGTGTATTGGAAAGAATGATGCTAAATGTTCAAGGTGCTGGCAGAACTGATGCTGATGGTGGCGACTTGCTCGTTGCTATTATGGACGAAGATGAATCTTATGCTGTTTACTTTTTAAATAAACAAAAAATTAAAAAACTTGATGTTCTTCAATATATTTCTCACGGTAGTAACAAAAAGAAAGCTTCTAACAACAAATCTCACGGATTCAGTATCTTTGTCGAAGGCAGTATTCCAAAAATGCCGATGGATGAAGATGGTGAAGGGGAAGCAGTTAGCGACAAGCCATTAGAAGCCTATGCAGAATGTTTGAATGATAAAGCCGCACGAGGGGAAATAGACCCTCTTATTGGTCGTTCAAGAGAAGTTTCTAGAGCTATTGTTGTAATGAATCGCAGACGCAAAAACAATCTTATTTTTGTAGGAGAGCCTGGCGTTGGCAAAACTGCAATTGTAGAAGGTATTGCCCTAAGAATACATCAGGGCGATGTTCCAGAAACTTTGAAAGATACTAAGATTTACTCACTTGATGTAGGCTCTTTATTAGCTGGAAGTAAGTATAGAGGTGATTTCGAAGCTAGATTAAAAGGTGTTATGCATGGTCTTCAAAATATACCTAATGCAGTTCTTTTCATAGATGAAATACACACAATAATTGGTGCTGGCGCAACCTCTGGTGGCTCAGTAGATGCTGCAAATATTCTTAAACCAGCTCTAGGCTCAGGAAAGCTTAGATGTATAGGAACAACAACATTTGAGGAATATAAAAACTTTGATAAAGACAGAGCTTTTTCGCGCCGCTTCCAAAAAATAGACCTATACGAACCAGATTTAGTAGAAACAAGAAAAATATTAACAGGTTTAGCACCTGTTTACGAAAAGTTTCATGGTGTTAAGTTTACAAAAAGTGCTATAAAAGCTGCTGCTGAATTGTCGTCAAAGTATATTAAAGAACAATTTTTGCCAGATAAAGCAATTGACGTTCTTGATGAAGCAGCCACAATACTAAAACTTCGCAAAACTTCCGAAGAACCTATTGTTAGACGTAGCCATATTGAAAAAGCTGTAGCAAAAATAGCTCGTATACCAACTAGAACAATTTCTTCTTCAGACCAAGAAAAATTGAAAAATCTTGAATCAGAATTAAAGAAAGTTGTTTTTGGTCAGGATAAAGCGATTGAAGCTGTTGTAAGAGCAATTAAAATTGCTAGAGCAGGCATGTCTGGAGCAAATAAGCCAGTAGGCTCTTTCTTGTTCACAGGTCCTACAGGCGTTGGGAAAACAGAAGTAGCAAAACAACTTGCTATAGCTTTAGGTGTTAATTTCTTACGTTTCGACATGAGTGAATATATGGAAAAGCACGCTGTAGCTAGATTTATAGGAGCTCCTCCAGGTTATGTCGGATTTGAACAGGGTGGTGCTCTTACTGATTCTATTAGAAAACAGCCTTATTCTGTTCTTCTGCTCGACGAAATTGAAAAAGCCCATCCTGATGTTTTCAATATTTTGCTCCAAATTATGGACTACGCAATATTAACAGATAATACAGGTAAAAAAGCAGATTTCCATAATGTAATATTGATTATGACTTCTAATGCTGGAGCTAGAGAAATGGCAAAAGGTTCTATTGGTTTCTCTAGAAGTGCAAAAGATGCTGAATGGAAAGGCAAAGAAGCTATTGAAAAGCTTTTCTCTCCAGAATTTAGAAACCGTCTTGATGGAATAATCAACTTTTCACCTCTTACCGCTGATAATATCAGAATGGTTGTTGATAAGTTCATAAAAGAACTCAACGCACAGCTTTCGGAAAGAAAAGTAAACATTCAACTTGATGAAGCAGGTAGAACTTGGCTTGCAGAAAAAGGCTACGACCCAGTCAATGGAGCAAGACCTCTTGCAAGAGTTATCCACAAAGAAATTAAAGATGCTCTTGCCGAAGAAATACTCTTTGGTAAACTTTTACATGGTGGAACAGTTACACTTAGCAAAAACGAAGAAGAAAACAAGCTCAAATTTGTTTTTAAAAGTATCACAGCTAGTGATTTAAAAAACAAAGTCAAAACTGCTAAAGTTTTAAAACCAACAAAAAAACCTATTAAACCAAGTAAAAGTATAAAAATAAATTTAATAAAAAATAGTTAAAGTTTATCAGACTTCTGCCGATGAGTCGCAATGTGTTTACACCCTTAAAAGGATTAGCCTTAAAGGGCTAAACTTCTCTCGTTTATAAAAGGAGTCTGGTATGAAAAAAAATACCGCAATAGCCGCTGTTATTGCTGTCTTGCTTGCAAGCTCTGGGCTAAACGCCCAAAGCTATTACAACTCAGGCCAGTTACAGCAATACGGTTTTTCCAAAACAGCCCAATCGGCAACTTATGGAGCACAGAGCGATGGCTATGGGGTACAAAATGAAGATTATTACGTCTCGGCAGATGCTGGCTCATTACCGCCAATAACTAGTCAAAAATCTTCTAAAGCACCTGTAGTTAAAAGTAAAAGTGGAAATGAAGTCTATTCACAAGATTCTGTTTCCTTACCACCTGTAACTACGCTGCCAGTACCTTCAAGAACTGCTTTACCGCCACTCTATTCAGACACAATGATGACAGTTCCAATAGAAGAAAGTGTCACAAGAGTTTTAGCCTGTAATTTAGCTGGTTACACGGGTTTGATTGAAACCATATCTGCCGATGTAAGTAAAGCTGGTTCGTTTAAAATGGGGTTCCACTCTAGCTGGTTCGATATAGACAGGGTTTATGACAGAACTCTTTCAAACAATGAAAGTGGCGATATGCTCACAATCCCATTGTTTTTCAACTATGCAGTAACAGATGATTTGGAAGTAATTTATAATATTCCAATTGTTGATTACACAATTAAATCAAGAATACTTTGGAGAAATGATATTTCTGAATCAGGCTGTGGCGATTCGACTCTAGGCTTTAAATATAAAGTTTTCGATAACCCAACTTATCAAACTCGCGGTGCCATAGGCATAGGATTTAAATTTCCTACTGGTAGTGATGATAAAGGTTTGGGAACAGGCGAAACAGACTTTACTATATTTACAGCATTCAGCAAGAACTACGAACGTATAGTTGGGCATTTAAACCTTGGTTATACTATGACTGGTGACCCCAATACCCAGTTCTATCCTGATGGGCTTGCAGATAAGTTTTTCTACAATATAGGGATAGAATATCCACATACTCATAACGTTACCGTTATGGCTGAAGTTGCTGGCGAAGACTGGGGAGCAGAAGGGAATAAAGTAGATGTTATACCCGGAATCAGATATAGCCCTACTGAAAATTTCTCTTTTGAAATAGCAGTACCTATATCTATTACAAATGATCAGCGTTACGGCTATAACTATAGACTTGTTCTTGGTTTAAACACTTTCTTCCAGTAAAACTCCTTAATATATAAAAATCACAAAACACACTTAGATTAAATCTAAGTGTGTTTTTTTGCTTTGAAGTTATTATTGTCGTAATTAAGAAGTTATTTGATAGATTAAGGAAACAAGATTATACTTAAAAATATAATAATATTAATTTGATTTAGGAATAGCCATATGATTTTTTTAATCATCTTAGTAATCAGAATAGCAATACTTTATACTTTCATAAAATACTTCATTTATGCTGATGGCTGTCTTAATAGAATTATTTTATTTATAGTCTTTGTTTTATATTGTGTATTTAATTTTGGAGGTGCCATCCCAGAAAAACACCATCACACATCCAGCAGAGAAAAAGCTTGTTTTTCTAACATCAGAATATTGACTGGTGCTGTTGAGATGTACAACATGGATTGTCCACAAATGATGGACAAACTGGATATGAATAAACTTGTAGAAACTAAGTATTTAAAAGCTCCTATAACTGGACCTGAAAAAGAATGTGAATATCTTACAGAAGGAGATATGACAGGTAATGGTTATATTTATTGTGCTAACCACGGAGATATAGAAAGATTCAAGCAAAAAGATATAGAAGCAAGGAAAGAGAATGAAAAGAAAAAGAATCTTACTTATCATATAACCAATTTCTTTTCAATAATTTGGTCTTATGAAACTAAGCTAGATGATTTTTTTGCATCACTATTTGATCCTATTTTCAAAACTACTATAGGTATGATAATTGGATTAATCTTATTTGCTTTAGGAATTTCGTGTAAATTTCCTGGTATAGGTGGAATTATTAATATTCTTGTTTGTATATCAATTTTAAGAATGTTTAAAAAAGAAGATAAAGGGAAAGAAGAATTTGTTGTAGTTTATGAAGACAATTCCGAGTCAGATAATTCAGAACAATCAAATCAATCTACTAATTAACAGAAGAATTTGATTATAATTATTACAAAAAACAATTAATAATGTTGGCAGATCTCGCATAAACTTTTAAATTTATAGCATTATTTTCAATACAATTTATGATTATTAATCTTTTTTAATAATGTATCCTGGTTGGGAATAGTCTTTTATTGTTGTGCCTTTTAATGTTGGAACTATAATAATATTGCCATTAGAATCGGTAGCTACCATATAACCAGGTTGGCTGTAATCTGTAACGGAGGAACCTTTTAAAGTTGGTTTTACTAGAGTTTTTCCAGAATTGGTATTTTCTACTTTGAAACCTGATTGGCTATAATCTCTTATGGAAGTGCCTTTTAACGTGGGATAAGCAACAGCATTACCTTTTTTATCTGATTCTATTTTATATCCTGATTTGGAATAATCTCTAATGTTTGTACCTTTTATGGTTGGATAAGCTATTTTATTTCCCTTCTTATCTGTTTCAACTTTATATCCAGGCTTAGAATAATCTCTAATATTAGTTCCTTTTATTGTTGGGTAGACGTAATCTGCCGCGGAAACAGCGGCTGAGATAAACAAAAAGATATATAAGACTGAGTTTTTCAATTTTATAATCAGGCTTTTTGGTTTTCTTTTATTAACTGAGGTTTATATTGTTCTTCACCAGTTTCAATATAGAGGATAAAATCATTTATGTCTTTTTCGTTCCAGCCAGCAGCACGTAAACCAAGAATTAGTCTTGAAGCTTCTTGCATATTTATAGATTATTTCCTCCTTCTTTAACAATTATATAGTTTAAATTTTATAAATGTCAAATTGGGTTGGATTGAACCCTAATATGGCATTTGGAGAATTTGTTCCATAACCTTGTTACCAGCTTCATCATCGGCAGTAGCTACTGCAACATTATCCTTAAAAAGCTGAACGAAAGATAATGCCCAGTTTTTATAGATATTCAAGCCAGGGTAAGAACTTGCAGAGAGCACTACTTTTGGAGCACCACTAGGAATTGGCTTTTCTTTATGGCTTTGCCCCAATTCAGTTATGTAATTATTCATAATAGAAGAAGTTTCAGACGCTATTCTTCTCAAGAAAATGCTTGGATTTGGAGAATACAAGGCTTCTTCGCTAATATTTGCAATTTTCTCTTCAATCTTCATTCTAGAAGCACCTTTAATCAGCTCTTGAGCAGCTTCAGCAAACCAATCAGAAGACAAACCTGTTCTTTCTAAAAACTCTTCATCTTGCCCCATACTAGACAATTGCATTTGCCAACGATCCAATACAGACTGTGCAAATAGAGCACCCTTTTTTACAACAGGTTTAGCTGGCTTTTCTGCTGTTTTAGGCTTTTCTGAATCACCAAAAATATCGAAAATATCTTCATCAAAGACTGGCGCAGTTTCTTGAGCAGCGGCTTCCTCTTCATCTTCACCTAGAATCATCGGATTCACAATTGAGTCATAAATCGCTTCGACAGCCTTAGTAGAAACAGAGAAGCAGTCTACATCAAGTATTCTTGGCAAAGCATATTTTGTTATCATTACTTTTTGCAACTGCATAACAAGCTTTTTAGCTCGTTCTTCCGCAAGATTTCTAGCTTTTGTTACATCGCTACCAATATAATAGCGTTGTAGATTCTTTTTAGTATCAGTAAAAATCAATTTTAAGTTTTCAGAAAGCTGATTAACCTTAGTGTTAGAGTCTATTCCAGATTTAAGCTTTTCAATTAGATATTCGATTCCTGAACAGTCTGGAGAAGCTGCTTTTTTCCAAGATTCCTCTGGGTTTGCAAAATGTCTTTGAACATTCTCATTTGCTATGTATTGAGCAAAAATCTTTTGCAGTTCTTCTTCATCTCGAACAAACTCTTTGCCGTCTTTGCCTCTTACAAAAACGGTCTGGTCTACCCCTGGATTTCTGACCCAATAGCAGTTTTGGAATGGCTGATTTTCTGTCCATTCATTAACCCAGTCACCATCTCTGCCCATGAACTCTTCAAAATTGGTTCGCAAACGACTATCCCATCTTACCGATGGGTCTTCACCTCTTTTATGAACTAAATCCATATCGAATTTTGTGAAAACATGGAACAATAATGGAACTTTGCCAGTTCTGCTCTTGGGGTCTCTACCATGGCTCCATTCAACCCATTTATTTACCATATAAGGCAAAGACTTAGCTTCTTGGTTTCCACCTTCTTGACAAAGCAATAAAGCTGTTACATCTCTGTCGTCAGAAAATCTATCAAACAAATAAGCAACTTTACCTCTTAAGAAAACTTCAACCAGAGCTTCGTGAGATTTCATTATTTTGGCTTCATCATAGATTTGTGCTCTAGAACGTGCTCCTGGGAAGTCTAAAACGTCAAATTTATTTAGCAAACTTTCTTTGTCGGTTGTATTAGCTTGTAATATGAGTTCAGCAGTCAAAGCACAAAGAGTTGAACCATCCATCTGTATTTGACCGCCATTTGAAAGAGCAATAGCACACTTCTTATTGCCTGGCTTCATAAGCATAGAAAGTCGCTGAACGTCTATTATAGAGTTAGTTCTCGGCAACAAAGCGTCATCAAAGATTCCGACAACCTGACCGCCAAGCTGACCTAATTCCTTATGTAAAAATCTGAATAATTCAGTAATCTTAGAGAATTTTCCCCAAAGCCATTCTAAATATTTAATCTGATTATCGGCTGGCAAAAAGCGGATTTCGTTGACTAGAATGCCCCAATAGTTGATATCATCAAGCATTTTAACAAACTGGTTATGGAAATGCTTTTTAACATAGTCTTGCAAATCCCATACATCATCTTCAGAGAGTAGTGGTGTATTATTTGCTTTACCAGAACTGGATTTGAACTGCCCTTTCAACTTCTGCAACTCTTCAGAAGTAGGCATAAAATCTGACTGACACTCAAACAAAAATCCATTCATGAAGATTTTTATTATATCGGTCAAAGTAATCAATCTAACAAAAGCAGAACAGCCCTGTATTATCTGGTAGGGTCTTAGGGTAAATCTAGTGACAATTGCAGTGCTTTCACGTCCACCAGCAGGATTTATTTCTTCGAGGTAATCACGACCTGTGGGAGCTTGCCCAAAGGCATTAAGCTTAACAGACAGGGCTTTTTCATTTCCTCTGACTAATTCAGAGGTTAAATAAGACTTACCACACTGACTAGCACCAAATATACCTAACGCAACAGGTCTATAAGCTGATTCCTTGATTTTCTTAACTGTAATCAACTTTTCATGGAGAAATCGTTCCATACCTTTGCGAACTTGAATATCCTTCAAATATTGAGACGTCCAGTCCGAGCTGCTTTTAAGCAAATTTGTCACATTGTCAGCAGTTTGTATAATTTTTTGTTCTTCTGGTCTTAAGCTTCCCTGCTGCATTATTGTTCTCCTGTTGTTTCTGATGTTTTATCAGTATTTTTTTCTGAATCATTCTTTGCTTTTTCTTCGTTGGTTTCCTTTGGCTTGTCACCAATTTCTGATTCAAGTTCTTTTAAAGTTTCATTATGCTTTTTAACAGCTTCTTCCGTTTCTTTCAATTTATCATCCATACTTGCTTCTCCTTTGTTTTGGGAAGCTTGCAAAATACATTTTTTATAGTCTTCTGCCTTATGGTCTTTAAATTGTTTACTGCAAATTGGACAAATTTCGTCGGGATTTACCTCGTCACCTGTTCCGCCACAAGATTTACAACTCTTACCAGTAGCCGAGTCAATACCCTTTCCACCACAAGATTTACAAGGGTTACCTTTTTTAGCATCACTATTTTGACCGCCAGCATCAGGATTACCGCCACCTAAACCAGCTCCGCCAGCGCCATTATCTCCGCCACCACCTTGACCACCAGCACCACCGCCATTTCCGCCGCCGATGCCACCACTTATAGCACCATTATTTCCGCCCAAAGGATTATAAGGTAATCTTGGTGGAACTAATAATCTCAAAAGAAGAAGAATGAGGATAATTATGGCAAGAATAATTGCAAGCCATTTAACCCAAACATAACCACCTAAACCAGCAAATTCTGTATTAGGTTCTTCCGTGTCGACAGCAGGTTTGTTTCCTTCCTTTTTTACAGGTTCTGCCTTGGGTTCTTCAGGTTTTGTTTCAACAGGTTTTTCAACAGGCTCCTCAATCTTTTCAGGCTTTTTTTCTTGTTCAGCAAATAGTGAAGCTGCCGCAGCAGAAGCAACTGTTTCAACCGTCTTATTTGACTTTTCTTTCTCAATAGATTCTTTTATTTTAACTGGTTCTTCTTTCTTTTCTGGTTCTCTTCTTATGTCTTTAATAAAGCTATCCCAATCAGAATATATACCAGAACTGCCCATTAAACCGTTATCATCCGAGAACCCCCACTGAACAATAACAGGCTTACCATTAACAACCCAAATCTGATTTGTATCAGGACGTTTTCCAACAATTGCCAAAAACTGTGCATAATCACGATTTTTGCCTGATTTGTTTTGGTTTTCGGCTATATAGGATTCAATTTTGGAAAAAGCTTCTGATACTATCTTTTCTATTCTATTTTGTTCTGATTCTGATACTTGGGAGATATGTATTGCTTTTCCGTTTCCAGAACAAGTCCATTCTATTTCTGTAGCCCCTACAGCCATAGCATCTATTTCAGGCTTTGCAAAAAGATCGTTATAAGCACCGTTTTGGTCTATAGAACGCATTACACTCTGTAAATGACTGTAATATTTGTGGACTTCCTGATTACGAAAAGTATGAACTCTAAAACCCTGTGTCCTAGTTTTTATAATGCTGCTCATGAAAGTACCAGTCCTGTATAGATAATATGATTCGAGCTGCTATCTACAATAAGAAAACTGCGCATTTCCTTAACAGTCAAACCGCTTGCTGACGAGCCAGCTACACGTTCATGAAACATAGGCTTAAAGGGTTCACCTTCCATAGGAATAAAAGAATAATTATCAGAAATTTCAGAAAGATACTTAGCAACTAACTTTAAAAGTCTCTTTCTTTCCTGGAATTTCAAACCAGCAATATTTTCTAAAAATCTGTCGCTTAATGATTTTAAAACAAATAGTTTCTGTTCAGGCGTTCCATGTCTTATAAATCTCTTGCAAGGGAAAAGGCCAAGAAAAGCTGTAATCAAAGTTTTTTCGTTAACCCCTTGAAGCTTTGCAATTATTTCTTTAAATTCATTTAAAACTACTGCTTCAGATGAATCATAATTTTTGCAAGTTTCTAAAAGTTCAGCAAAACTTTGTTGAGATTCGCTTACGTTACTATTATTAGAGTCTTCATCTGTAAAGAACAACCCCGTAGAAACAGGAGTTATAGGTGGTTCATCACTGAATAAACTAGTAGCAACAGGTTTTACTTCAACAGATTCTTGGGGTTGAAAAAGATTGCTTGAACTTTGACTAGCTTCAGCAGCAGTATTAGTTTTAGACAAAAATGATTTCTTTTGATTATAATCGGCAATCATTTCTCTAAGAGTAATTAGCTCAGAATCGTTAAGAGGTGGAACACTGGTGTTTTCAGTAGTTTCTGGTGGAAATGCCAATAATTCGTCTTCCATTTTGTGACCCCTCTCTATTAAAGCTCAAAGCAACCAGTATCTATCCAATACTGTTCTGAAACCATTGTTTTTAACTCTAACGAAGCAGCTTGTTTATCTGCCTTACGCCCATTTTCATCAAACAAATCAGTAATTTTAACCATTTCGCGGTCGTTGTTGTCTTGAACAAGAATTACGCTATATGGACCTTGGGTTTTAAGTTTGCTCTGGTTAATTTTGATTTCCCATAATGGGTTAACCATGCAAAGTTTTGAATCAACTCTTCTAACACCAAGTGCAGCAGATTTTGAAACTGTAAGTTTTGATGCATTAGCCTCTGTTGGGAACATCTCATTATCCATAATTAGGGTGTCTTTTATGAATGTTCCGATAAAACATTCTCTCTGTTTTATCATTGAGTTGTCGGAAGTAATAGATACGGCTTCCAGCTTCTTTAGCTTTTCTGCATATAGCCAAACTGTTGCACCCATAACACAGGTGGTTTTGGGGTCTGCAATACCTCCGCCTTTCTGCGAGAACGGATACCAGCTTCCAACAGAAAAACCTTTAAGACAAATAATTCCTGAAGGTTTTACAGGCATATATCTAAGCAATATTTCTCTGATAATAGGCAAAGAAGAAGGTTTGCCACCAAGAATCAAAACATCGCAGTTAAATTGAGCAATTACTTCTGAGAATATACGCAAAACGTTGTCTAACACGTTAGAAATCACAGAATTTGTTAGTATTTTGGAAATTCTCCAAGGAATTTCTGCCAATGTCATTTCTACGCCAAATTCGCTTCTCATCTGTTCTGAGAAAAAGTCTAGGACATTAGAGCTTGGCATTCTATCAGGGAAAAACTGGTCGAAATTTAGTTCGATATTTGGATCTTCAACATCCATTTCGACAAATTCCAAATATCTTAGAGACATTGGAATCCAAATCTGGCGACACATCTCAGCTTTCATATCTATGAAACGCTTGTCTTTTCCACCATGACCTTGCCCGAAGAATATTCTGAAATCTTCCCAATCTATATCGGGATTCTTTTCTCTTGCATAATTAAAGACTTTTTTAAGAATAATTTTTTCAATAATTCTTTTGGTAATTTCATCACCAGCTATTGAAAAACCTTCTGAAAAAAGCTGTTTCTGAGTAATAGAACTATGATTACTGCCATTTTTATATTCAGCAATCATCAAATCGCTAGTTCCACCACCTATATCTATACTGGCAACTCTTAGCGTCTGAGCTTCAAAACCATCATCAGTAACTCTTTTATGCCCCAATGATTCTATAGTAG
Source organism: uncultured bacterium (assembly GCA_946407375.1). Classification (GTDB taxonomy): domain Bacteria; phylum Muiribacteriota; class Ozemobacteria; order Ozemobacterales; family Ozemobacteraceae; genus RUG334. The sequence goes on along the minus strand of CAMJNS010000058.1, from coordinate 3,577 downwards.
CTTTAGAATCGCTCATGAAATGATTCACAATTTCGCCGTAGAGATAAGTCAGTTGAACTGCAGAAGCTTCATCAAGGTCTATATGAACTTTTGGTTTAAGAGCTTCACTACGGTGAGTCAAAGCAAAATACATATCAACAGCATTCTGAATACGCTTTATATAAATATTTTTTTCTGCTGTAGACATTCCGCAAGGAATAGTCAAAACAATATTTCTTAGTCTGCGAGCAGCCTGGCGATGACCTTTTGCTTTTCTATAATTAAAAGAGTTAATTTGAGCATAGACATGACCTAAAATTTCAGTCATAACAAAAGTCATCATAGAACTTGCAGGATAGCAATGCTCAAAACCAGGGCTAACCGAATCCTCTCTATAAAAACCGTCATCGTCTATATTGGCGAGAACAAGGCTGTCAACCTTTTTACCAATTCCTTCAATAGGAAGATTAAAATACCAAGGGTAGTGTTTCTGTTCTAAATCCCATAAATAGCGTTTCGGGCTGGACATTCCTGTATCGCCGATGTCGTATTGTTCCATTTCTGCAGCTTCCTGCCCAATACGAACAACACCAGGCCATACAAAACGATTTGAAAGAGAAGGAACTTTGTAGCTTTCACCTTCAAATAATGGGGGATAAAACTTGAAACTGGTTGAAAAAGGTTCTGTATAAGTCAGAGTCGGGTCTTTCAAGTTTCTGATTTCCATTTTGCAACATTCATCAAGTCTTACATCACAACCTGGAATTTCTTCTGCCAGAACTCCACAAGCTCTGCTGTTACCCAAATCCAAAATAAGGTCTACATTTATTTCTTCACCTTCTGGACTTAATATAGTCATTTCAGGAACCAGTTCTGCAAGTTTTAAGCCATCAATCAAAGTCATGAATGAAGCCATAGAAATTGCATAAGCAGGTATCGCTTCATCTGCATTGTTGGGAATGTCTACAAATGCTGTTTTAATCCAATTCAGCATTGCTGGAGTCTGGAAGAAAAACACATTACCAGAATCTAAAACAAAGGTATGACCTATATCTTCCGCCAATAAACCTGTTCCCTGTTTGTCACCGACAGCATTAGGGTCTAAGTTTTCATTAGTATCGATAGCTATAGCATATTTAAAAATATTGTCATCAAGCTGTAATACTGGTCTTGTAAATATAATTCTCGCCCAATCAACACTCTTAGTTGGAATAGATTTATCTGTAGAGTTAAGCTTAAAAGGCAAAGGAATCCATTTTCCCAAAACAGCTCTTAAAATATCACCAAAACAAATTGAGATTCCACCAATATCTTTAAGTAACTGTTCTCCAGAAACGGCATTAGCTATAGGCTTATCACCCAAAACCAAAGAAATTGCCGAATTTGAATCCTGCAAAACTCTGTAATTCCAGTTTTTAGACAGCAAAACGTCTTGAAATCTGTAACCTTCTTCTGGGGAATAAAATGTGAGACCTGTTGATGCTAAAAATTCTATTTTTTCCATTATTATTCAGCCTTTTCTGTTTTTAATTCTGGGGTTCTTACTTCTAAAGATTTAGTCTGTTCATGAGCAGGCCATTTAAATGCAGCAAGAATTGGTGATATGAGAATCAGATTAAACAAGAGCACCAAACCACTACCTAATAAATAAGCTATTATACAAAATTCAATTACTACCACACCGCACCAGATTAATAAACTCATATTGATTACTGTTTTTTCAGAGCTCATATCTTAAAACCCCACATTTAACATCTTCAAAGATTCTGCAGCTTTGGAATGCCCCTGTTTTGCAGCACGTTCAAAAAATTGTTTTGCAGTCGGAATATCTTTTTTGACTCCCAAACCTATCTGATACATAGTTCCCATTAAGTAAAGAGATTCTGCATCTTCTTTTTCTGCCGATAGTTTTAACCAAGCATGAGCTGCCTGAAAATTTTGTAATACACCATAACCCCTATAGTAGACTTCACCCATTTTTCTACAAGCCATTACAGAACCATTAACAGCTATAGGAGCTAGAATTTTCAAAGCCTGATTAGCAAATACACTTCCCTTTTTTAAAAGGTCATAAGCCTGTTGTTCGGTTGGAGACGGCTTATACTCAGATTGATTATTTGCTTTTTTTGCTTCAAGACTAGTCACTTCTTTACTCATCCCTAAAGAAGCTTCTATTTTTTTGTTTTCTTCAGAACTTAAAGGAGTAACCTTTTTGGTCATAACAAATTTTTCTTTTTTCTTTTTTGGAGCTGTTTTAAATGGCTTTACCGGAGCCGATTCCAGTTTTACTGGAGTAACAGCCATAGTAGAGTTTTCTTCAGAAGAATCTTGGTTATACCAAGTATTAAAAACTTTTACATCACCTGAACTATCTTCGCCAAAGACTATTCCGAATCTGCCTTTAATTTTATCGAAAGCGACTGGTTCAATTCCTTGTTGAGCAGGATTAGCTTTCTGCTGAGATGTTTGAAGACTAGCTTGAACAGTTTTATTAGGAATAGGATTCAAAGCTTTTGCTTTTTCTCCCATATTTTCAATTGCTTTATTTATAGGTGTTCCAGTAAGCTTTTCATCTATTTTCTTTAAATTTAAAACAGCTATCCAAGTATTAACAACCCAATCTGCTAGTTCGGGATTCAATTTGGATTTTACAGAGAAAAAATTAGACATTTCTCTAAAAACCGCTGATGTTAAATTGTTTCCGTGCTTTCTTATTTCCCAAGGCAATCTAAAAATTAAGCTTTGTTTTAAAGCCATTAATTCATCTGACTTAGAAGCACCATTCTCGATAAGGTTTTTCTCAAAATTATCAGGATTATCAAATAATGTTGGGTCATTTTTATTAACCAACAACTGTAAAGCATTTTGACAAACAAGTCTATCTATATCCAAGTGCTCACCCCCCAACCGATTTGTTTATTATTAAATATTTAAAACTTTTTGTCAATAAGTCTGAAGAAAGTGAGCTAGGGAAGAAAGCAATACGGCTTTACTATTACCTATTTATTGTTAAGAATAGCAGTAGTTGAATGGCCTGGAAGAAGTGGTATTATTACAACCTTACCACCATGTGATGTTACCCAGTCTGCGCCGACAACTGTTTCTGGCGTATAATCTCCGCCTTTTATAAGAATATTGGGAGTTAAAGCTTCAATAAGTTCTTTGGGAGTATCTTCATCGAAACCAATAACGTAATCTACTGCTTCAAGAGCAGCTAGCACATTGGCTCTATCTTCAAACTTATGATATGGTCTACTTTCACCCTTCAATCGTTTAATAGATGCATCAGAATTAAGCCCTACAATCAGCAATTCACCATATTTGCGACATTCCTTTAGAATATAAACGTGACCTGGGTGCAAAATATCGAAACAGCCATTTGTGAATACTGATTTATAGCCTTTAATAGCTTCTGCCAGCATCTTTATTTCATTTCCGCATATTATTTTCTTGCTTGGAAGAGCTGGAGCCGGAGCTTTATCAAAAATTTCATCTTCTATTGCTCTGCATAAACTATGAATTAAAATACTGTGTATCTCTTGTATTCTTGGAGTTTTTGTAGAACCGGAACGTAAAGTTACATCAGCTAAGGCAGAAA
>CAMJNS010000057.1 GCA_946407375.1 uncultured bacterium | reverse complement strand
CAGATATGGATGAAGCAAATTGTTGGAAACATACATATTATAAATATGAAAATGCTAGTAACAGCTATTTAGGCTATATTCCACAGGTTTACAAGGAATATAGAGATGTTCAAGTTGGTATTAGACTTGAAGTTACTCCAGAAATTTCAAGAGATAACGAAATTAGTATGGAACTAAATACTACTGTAGATTCCGTTCTTGATATCAATGATGATGGTCAGATTACTAAGTCCGAACGTAACACCAATACTTATGTTAGAGTTAAAAACGGTGAAACAGTTGTTATGGGTGGTTTAATCAATGAAAATGGAACCGAAACAAAAACTTCTCCATCACTCATTAATAAGATTCCATTGTTGAAAACTTTAACAACTCATGGTAAGACTGAAACTAATAGTTCTGAAATGATTATGTTAGTTACACCAAGATTAGTAAATCTTGATGATGTTGATGATGAAGATTTACCTGAAGAAACTGTTGCTACATATTAATTTATGATTCAATTTCTTGAAAAGACAAATAGAAATAAAGGATTCAGCCTTGTTGAATTACTCGTAGTTATTCTTATTCTTGGCTGTATCCTTATTCTAGCTGTAAACCATTATAGGGAATATATAGATACTGCTCGTTTTACCAAAGCAAGACAAGATATTGAAGAAATAATTAAAGCTATCAGACTTCATAATATAAACGAAAACGAAAGATTTACTGTTGAAGTTTTATCTCCAAGGAATTTAGGTTCTTTTATGGGAACCTATTTAGATTACAATTCTGTAGTTTCTCTTGCTCCTGCAGAAGAAGAAGGCGATAGAGACATTTTTTATTTCAAAAAAGATGAAAAAGCAAGTGGAACTATTGGAGATTATAACACAAAAGGTAATGCTCTTCTTGACCCTTGGGGGCATTATTACCGTCATTCACCTAATTTAGGTATAGTTTATTCATTTGGTCCAAATGGAAAAGATGATACAACTACTAAAACTTTAGAAAAAAAAGAAAATGATGATATAGTTGTTAATTACCTTCCTAATAATTTATTTATTCTTAAAGCTGAATTTGTTGATGCTAATCAAGATAATCAGATCGGATTTAATGATTATATTGAGTTGACATTTTCTAAGCCAGCTATTGTAGATAATGCAATTGGACAGGATTTTGAAACTACTAATCCAGAAAAGGCTTTTGGAACAGTAAGTATTAAAAGTGATGAGAAGAATCCTTCAAAGGCAAGAATTACTTTGATTCCTCCGATTGTTTCAAATATAGTTATTGGGAAAACAACGATTCTTCCACGTGAATATATAGAATCAATCTATGATTATTCACCTAATCCCATTAGATTACAGCGTTTTGATAGTTTGAAGATAACCAAGCGAAGAAACTAAGTTACAAGTTATAAGTTTCAAGTTTCAAGTTAAGCTATAAGCCATTGATTCGTGCCATAACTGTCATCGCGAGGTTCTGAAAGAACCGTGGCGATCCAGAAAGCAAAACGAAGTCCCTCCAGAGTTAGTCGTAAAACTTTGAGTGAAGTACAACTAACAACGAGGCGAAGCCTCTAAACAACTTTCAATTCTCAATTCTCACTTTTCAGCTTTCAGTTTTCAAATACCAGATTGGCACCGACTGCTACGCAGTCAGCCCCTTCAGTCACCGCACTTCTTCGCAATGCAGCCCCCTCAGTTTCGCTAACGCTCAACAGCTCCCCCAATCTTTGATTAGGGGAGCATCTTCAGAGAATTAAGATGCTGCCCCATTTATGGGGAAGCTGTCACGTAGTGACTGAGGGGTTGAAAAGCGAAGCTTTTCGGTGGGGGAGCTTCTTAAAGACCTTCCCCCAAAGCGTAAGCTGTTGGGGGAAGTGGTTCCGCAGGAACCGATAAGGCACAGGATGTGCCTATGCAAGCGAGCGACAGGAGGTCAGCGAGTCGCAAAGGGTGAATTAACTAGAGTAAACTTATGTTTATTATTCTAAATCATTGAATACAACCCAACCAAAAGTGCGACACCCACCACTTATCACTTATCACTTACCACTTACCACACTCAACTCTCAATTCTCAGCTTTCACCTCAATATTCAGCCCCTTATCACAGAAAAACATCGGATAGAAATCAATATTCTTAACTCTTGGGCTAGTAACATAAGTTTCACTACAATGCCATAAATATATCCAAGGAGCCTGTTCAACAACTTTTCTGTTTATTTTGTCATAAGCTTGGCTTCTCAACTTTTCATCGGTTATTTTTACTGCTTCTTCTATTAATGCATCTACTTCTGCATTTTTAAACTTGGCTCTATTACCACCTGAACCCCAGTTTTTTGAATGAAACAATGGGTTAAGGAAGTTTTCCCCATCAGGATAATCTCCAAACCAATTCATAAAGAAAGCTTTGGCTTCCCCTTTGTTTATTGCATCTTTTAATGCGCTCCATTCCATTGGTTTGGTTTCAATCAATACATTGTATTTCTTTAATTCACCCTGAATAAGTCTTGTTACTTCAAAAGCTGACTGCTGGTTCTTTTGGTATAGTTCGAATTTTAATGGGTTATCTTTATTATAACCAGCTTCAGCAAGCAATCTCATCCCTTCTTCTGGATTAAAACCTATGCCTGTATCTTCACTATTATAACCAGAAATACCAGGTGGAATACTACCAATAGCAGGAACAGCTCTACCTGAATATATGGCTTCTATTATTTTTTCCCTATCTATAAGAAGATTTAATGCTTTTCTGATTGTAACATTATTAAAAGGTTCTGCCTGATTGTTAAAGCCGATATACCATACATTTAAAGCAGGAACATTTACTATTCTGTCTTTATACTTATCCTTTTTTTTGAAATCATCATAATTAGAAGGATAAAGTTGTAGCAAATCAATAGAATCACACTCAAATTCAAGCTGTGCTTTGAGATTTTCTGGAATAATTCGAACAAGAATATTTTCTACTTTTGGTTTTTCTAGAAAATACTTTTCGTTAGCTACAAGATGAATGTAACTATCCCTAACTCTATCTTTAACCCAAAAAGGTCCAGTTCCAACTGGCTTGTCAAAAAAATCACTAGATTTAAAAGTATCTTTGCTTTGTGATGGAAGAATATAGCAAGCTGGAGTTGTCAATAAGCACATAAAAGGGGCAAAAGGTTCTTTCAGTTTTATGGAAACAGTATATTTATCTATAGCGTTAATTCCAGAAGTCTTTTTTGATTCGCCTTTTATACGTTCTGGAGCTCCCTCAACTTTTTCTAAAACCCAAGTTCTTGGTGAGGCTATATTTGGGTCTAAAATTCTATCTAAAGAAAATACTACATCTTCAGAAGTAAATTCTTGTCCATTATGGAAAGTAATGTTTTTTCTCAGATTAAAAATAAATTCACAGCCATCTTCTGAAACTGTCCAGGATTCCGCTAAATCCGGAACTAGTTCCATTTTTTCATTATATCTAACAAGTCCGTCAAATATTCTTGATTGAATTACTGCTTCATTAACATCTACACCGCGAGCAGGATCTAAATTAGATGGTTCGGTTGAAATATATGAAGAAAAAACATTTATATTATCTAAATCGTTGGTACAACAACCAGATAATGAAATACTCATAGCTAAAGCACAAAAAAAGAAAATACTGTACAGAATAACTTTGCTCTTTTTTGTGTTAATGGTTTTTTTATACATATTTTTTTTGTTTGAAATATTTTGTTTTAAAAAAGAAAAGAGGATTTGTTTCATTTTGCCACCAATATATATTTATTCTTCTCTAATAATCGGAGTTTTGCCTGTTAAATCTTAGACCAAAACTTTGTGCATAGTTTTTTTATAATAGCTAGAAGACAATTGACTTTTAAAACAACCTTTGCTATAATCTCTACACTAAATTTAACAATGGAGGAAACCAAAATGGGTGCATGTCCAAAGAATAAAGTATCCAAACTTAGAGGCCGCACACGCAGAGCTCATATAAAAGTTGCTCCTGTAAGTCTTAGAGAATGTCCAAGTTGTCACACCTTAATGCAAGCTCACAAGGTTTGTGCTAATTGCGGTGACTACAAGGGTGTACATATTGTAGATGTCAAATCAAAAGAAAAAGAAAACTAATATTCAGGAATAATTAATGAAAATTGCCATAGATGTAATGGGTGGAGATTTCGCCCCTCAAGAACTAGTAGCTGGTGCAAAAAGTTATTTGCAAGAAAATGGTGAAGCTGGTTTAATTCTTGTTGGTGATGAAAAAATTATTCGTGAATTATGGTCTGACTTACCTGAAAACTGTGAAATATATCACACCACTGAAGTAGTGGAAATGGGTGAACATCCTTTGCATGCTTTACGTCAGAAAAAGAATGCTAGTGTAGCAATCTGTGCTCGTCTTGTAAAGCAGGGCAAAGCTGATGGTTTTATTTCTGCCGGAAGTACTGGAGCTCAAATGGCAGCTTCATTACTAGAATTAGGTAAAATTAAGGGTATAGAAAGACCAGCAATATCAGTTATGCTTCCCACTACTGGCAATTCAGGTGTGTTGCTTCTTGATGTCGGCGCAAATGTTGATGTTAGAGCAAGTCATCTATTAGAATTTGCCTTAATGGGTGCTGCATACTATGAAAAAATATGCGGAGTTGAAAGACCAAAAGTTGCTTTGCTAAATATTGGTGAAGAAGAAGCTAAAGGCAATGAACTTACAAAAGCAGCTTATGCTATATTAAAAGATAGTTCATTGAACTTCATTGGCAATGTTGAACCAGATCGTCTTTTCCAAGGCAAAGCAAATGTTGTTGTTTGCGATGGTTTTGTTGGTAATATATTACTGAAAACCAGCGAAGGACTTTCTGAAACAATGCAAGGTGCAATGGTTAAAGCAGCTATGTCTTTAGGCGAAGAAGTTATCGGTCATTTCAAAAAATCATTAAAGAAATTCAGTCCTTCTTCTCCAGAATATAGTGCTGCACCTTTACTTGGAGTAAATGGCGTGTCATTAGTTTGTCACGGTAAATCTAAAGCTCCAATAATTGCAAATGCAATTAAACTCGCTTGTAATTGTGCAAATAGCAATTACGTTGATTTGATAACTCAAGAATTAACTAAAGCTCGCCAAGAATGAGCTTAATGGTTTTATAAATTAATACTTGGTTTGATTAGATTTTTTATTAGAAATAAAATAGAAAACACAATTCAAATCAGTTAATATATATTTTCTAAGGAGCAAGTGTGGAAGATACTAGCAAAGCTAATGCAACTAAAGTAGTACTGGTAACAGGCTCAACTAGAGGTATTGGCCTTGAAATCGCCAAAGCTTTTGGTGAAGAAGGCTATGCTGTAATGCTTTCTGGTCGAAGTGAAGAAAACCTGACAAAAGTTAAAAATGAACTTGAATCAGCAGGTTTAAAAGTTGCTATGTGCAAAGCAGATATTTCCAAAGCGGAAGATGCATCAAAGCTTGTAGCTTGTACCTTAGAAATTTTTGGTCGTATAGATACATTGGTAAATAATGCTGGTGTGACTTGCGACAATCTTTTAATGCGTATGGACGAAGACGCATGGGATAAGGTTCTCAACACAAACCTAAAAGGTGCCTTCTTTATGACTAAGGCTGTAATCAAGCCAATGTTGAAGCAAAAGGGCGGTTCAATAGTCAATATTGCTTCTGTTGTAGGTTTGATGGGTAATGCCGGACAAGCTAATTATGCCGCAAGCAAAGCTGGCTTAATCGGTTTTACCAAGTCTGTTGCAAAAGAATATGGTAAAAAAGGCATTAGGGTTAATGCTGTAGCCCCTGGTTTTATTTGTTCCGATATGACTGCAGGTCTATCCGATAGTTTAAAAGAACAAATGTTAGCCCAGGTTCCATTGAATGTTTTTGGACAACCGCGTGATGTCGCTAATGCTGTTATTTTCTTAGCCTCTGATAAAGCATCTTATATTACAGGTCAGGTTTTAACAGTAGATGGCGGTATGGTTATGGCTTAAACCGTTCCCAAAATTTCTCAGGAGGAATTTATTTAGAATGAGCAACAATTATTTTGAAGACATTAAAAGAATCGTAGTTGAAAAACTTCAGGTGGATGAAAAGCAAGTTACTCCAGAAGCTAGCTTCATGGAAGATCTTGGTGCTGACAGTCTTGATACTGTTGAACTAGTTATGGATTTGGAAGAACATTTCCAGATTGAAATCCCCGATGAAGCTGCTGAAAAATTAAGAACAATTAAAGATGCAGTAGACTACATTGCTTCTAAAAAAGCTGAATAATTAACAAAAAAGCAAATAAAAAGCCAGTTTTTTAATATTTTAAAAAACTGGTTTTTTTATTGCTTTTATTTAAGAAAATTTATATTGTAGATAAATAACTATCGAAATCCTTATAGGAGTTAATTTTTAATGAAACGTGTTTTCATAACAGGAATGGGTGCTATCACCTCAAATGCTATTGGTATAGAAGAATTTGCAACAGCCTTAAAAAATGGCGTTAACGGAATAGATAAAACTACACTTTTTGACACAACAGGTTTTAGTACTGCTATCAGTGGGCAGGTTAAGAATTTTAATCCTGATTTATATATGGATAAAAAAGAAGCTCGTCGCCACGATAAATACGCAGTATTTGCAATGTCTGCAGCAAAAATGGCTGCAGATCAGGCTAAGCTTGAAGAAAAAAATTATGATCCTGATAGAGTAGGGGTTTTTGTTTCTACAGGAATTGGTGGTATAGGTTTTTTTGAAAACGAACATAAGACTTATCTTGAAAAAGGTCCTAGCCGTGTAAGCCCTTTCTTGGTTCCGATGATGATTTGTAATATAGCTTCAGGTTGTATTGCTATGAGATATGGCTTGAATGGTCCAAATTACTGTATAGTTTCTGCCTGTGCTTCTAGTTTGCACGCTATTGGTGAATCTTATTTAAAAATAGCTCATGATGAATGTGATATTATGGTTTGTGGTGGCAGTGAAGCAGCAATAACTCCACTTACTACAGCAGGCTTTGCAAAAATGAAAGCTCTTTCCACAAGAAATGATGAACCAGATAAAGCTTCGAGAGCTTTTGACAAAGACAGAGACGGTTTTGTTATGGGTGAAGGAAGTGGTATTCTCGTTCTTGAAAGTGAAGAAAGTGCAAAGAAACGTGGTTCTACAATATTAGCTGAAATAAAAGGCTACGGTGCTTCTGCGGATGCTTATCATTTGACTGCTCCTCATCCAGAAGGTATTGGCGCGGCAAAAGCAGTTAAAAGAGCTATTGCACTTAATAATTTTCCAATTGAAAATATAGATTATATTAATGCTCACGGAACAAGCACTCCTTTGGGAGATATAGCTGAAATGAAGGCATTAAAACTTGTTTTTGGTGAAGAAGCTTTGAAAAAGCCCGTAATTAATGCAACAAAATCTATGATAGGTCATTTGTTAGGTGCGGCAGGAGCTGTTGGAACAATTGCTACTGTTATTCAGATGCGAAATGGTTTTATTCATCCTAATAGAAACCTTGATAATGTAGATCCTGAATTAGCAGGTTATAATTTTGCTCCAACTCACTTTATAGAAAAGCAAATAAATGCAGCATTAGTTGATGCTTTTGGTTTCGGTGGACAAAACGCTTGTTTACTTGTTACTAAAGCATAATAATCAATAATGTATTAAAACTTGCTTATTATTCAGTAGACTATTATAATTTATTATGAGTATAAGTTGTTAGTTAATGTACATTCTATAGTTTAGTCATTGTTGGATTATAAGGAGAGACCTAAATGGAAATACTCAGAGTTGCTTCTTCTTCCAGTCCTAAATCTGTGGCTGGTGCAATAGCGGCTGTTGTTGAGCAGGATCAAAAAGTAGTTTTATTAGCGGTTGGTGCTGGTGCTGTTAATCAAGCAGTCAAGTCTATCGCAGTAACTAGGGGTTATGTTGCCCCAAAAGGTATTGAACTTTCTACTATGATCGCTTTTGCCAAGATTGATATAGATGGAAACGAAAAAACAGCAATTAAATTCCTCATTGAAGCAAGATAATACAGATTTTGATTTCTTATTAAAAAAAGCTTCTAAAATTGGGAAAAAATTACTACCTGTAATAGGTTTTGCTTTATTGCTACAGCCTGTTTATTCGGCTGCTAGCAATCAGGCTAGTATTCGTCAACTTCAACAAAAAATAATAGATAATCCCAAAGATGCAGATGCCCATCTGAAGCTAGCTATTGAATATAGCATAGCAAATGATTTGGTTAAGGCTGTTGAAACTTATTTTGCTCTTCTTAAAATTGATCCAAATAATTTTCATGCATATAATAATTTAGGTATTCTTTATAAGCAGAGTGGACAATATAAAGACAGTCTTCATTGCTATCAGCAAGCTCAACGAATTAATCCAGATTCTTGCTGGGTTCCTTATAATATGGGGCTTTGTTATGAAGCTATGGGACGAATGCAGGAAGCAAGAGAAAGTTACGGTCAGGCATTATCTTTAAATCCATCTTTTTCTCAAGCTTTGCAGCGTTTAAGAATACTTTCATCTGATGGTGGTGCAAATTCTCCTGTTCCTCAATTACCAGTCTTGTCAGATTCTGAAATATTGATCGGTGATTCTAGAACTAGTAAACCTGTTGTCAAATCACAGCCCAAAGAAACGCCAGCAGCTCCAAAAGTTGCTACAAAAACTGTGCCTGAAAAACCAAAAGTAGAAAAAGTTTCTGAACGTCTTGAAAAAGAAAAGAATGTTAAGCCAAATCTAAAACATAGAACCACTCGTAAAGGTCCTGCTGCTATGGTATTTAATCAGGCAATGGATGCTTTAGAAGGTGGCAAGATGGAATTAGCAATAGAATTATATATTAATTCTATAATTGCAGAAAGAGATTTATTGTCTGAACCAGAAAATGGCTTAATTAGACAGGGTTTAACATTTTTAAAAGATAGACCTAATAGAATGGCTAACGGGTTGTTTTTCAGAGGAATGTTGATTTATATCTCCGGTCATTTAGATTTAGCTGCTGCTGATATGAGAAATTTTGTTGAAGTAAATTCAAAGAGCGAAAAAGCATCTTCTATTAGTCAATATCTTGAAGAAGCAAAAAGAATAATAGCTAGAAAAGATGCAGAAAAACAAGCTCTTGCTGCTGCTGAAGCTGAAAGAGCGGCTGCGGCTGCTTTAGCTGAACAGCAAAAGAAATTCGCTCAGAGCTCAGCTTCACTTTCTAGTCAAGAAGTTGCAAGACCTAGTGATTTTGCTCTCAAACGTATGGATACAGAACAGATAATTCAGGAAGCGGACAAACTTAGCCGTGATAGCCGTCTTACTGATGCTGTTGCTGTATTAGAAAACGGTTTAAGCAGAGAGCCTAACAATGTTAGATTATTGATGAAAAGTGCTAATGCATACACTGATATGCTAATGCTTAAAGGCGATAATGACGCTGGGAAAATGGCTATTGTAAGATATAGAAAAGTTATGGATTGCGCACAACCTAATTCCAGAGAAGCAACTATTGCAAAAGAAATGGTAGATGAGCTTAACAAACGAGTTAGATAGTTGAAAACTGAAAACTGAGAATAATCATAAGATGCTCCCTCAGAACTTTGTTTACTGGGGGAGTTGTCTTTTTTAGTTAACCGTAAGGGTCTTATCTCTAAAATCTCAATTCAAAAATCTAAACTTTTTACAATAAAAAAGGCACTGATGTTAATCAGTGCCTTTTCTTATCTAAGAGTTATTTTACAAATTAGCTCTTAAATTTGGTGAATTCCCTGAAACTTCAACTATGACAGTTTCTGCACTATAACCCTTTCCAGATACAACTAACAGATATTTGCCTGTTGATGAAACTGTTATTGAATAAGAACCGTCTTCCCCTGTTGTTACTGTAGTAATTAGAGTATTGGGATCACTTGCTGCAAATACTTGTATTGTTGCACCTGATAATATGTTTCCATTAGAATCATTTACAACACCAGAAATAGTATATTCAACTGGAAGTAATTCATAAACCAGTGTTAATACTAAATCTTCTTCTTCACTAAGTGTTCCTCTTAGTTTAGAATCTTCTTCTTTTAATTTGTATCCATCAATTTCAGGAGGAATATTTTCTTCGTTAAATCCTACTTCATAACCAACTATTCCTTCTTTTTCTTCTGATGGGTAACCAGTGATTGGGTTTCCTTCAGTATCTAAATACTTAATAGTATAAGTTTTGGTTTTTGTTTCGGCTTCTGGTTTAAAGTAAAGTATTATGACTACGGTTACGTCAGCTTTAATTGTTTTACCAGTTATATCTGATTCACTTTCCAAGAAAGTATAGCCTTTTTGAATTTTATATTCATCTGGAACTGTTATAGAATCGCCTATGGTTCCTTCAAAGTCATTTGAAGAAATTTCAATTTTAGTATCAAAATTAATTCTCTTGATTGTATATTTTCCTGTTGTTTCGACGATTTCTTCTTTTTGGTAATAAAGAATTAGTTCAAGACTGCCATCAGATAAAACCTTACCAGTAAGTTTAGATTTACTTTCTATAAGAACATAATCACCAATTTTTTCAATTTTATTAGCTGTTACTTCATTACCTACTTCGTCTTCATAAGTAATACTTTCTTGAATTTTTGCTTTAGTTTTAATATCAAGGAACGAAACAGTATATTTTGCTGTTGGTTTTTGATAATAAAGAACAAGTTCAAGACTGTCATCAGATAAAACCTTACCTTTAAGGATAGATTGAGTTTTTATAAGAAGATAATCACCAATTTGATTTATTAAATTAGCTGTTACTTCTTTACCTACTTGAGCTTCCAAAGTAATGCTATCTTTAATCTTTTCATTATTTTTAAGGTTTTTATAGCTTACAGTGTACTTAGCCATTCTAGGTTTATAATATTGTTTCAAAACAAGGCTATTATCTTCAGCTATTATTCCACTTTCAACGTTATCAGAATAATCTTTATATTCTTCATAATCTTCATATTTATTAGGTGTTATCTGTACTTTTTCACCTATAACTCCTGAACCGGTAGTTAAATCTATATCAATTTGATTTCCTGTTTCATCCAGTTTTATATGCATTATTTGATAAGTTGCAACCCCTTCAACAGCGGGTTTTTCACTTACTATAACATCCTCTATCCACCATTGGTTTTCATCAAATTCTAGAACAAAAGTTAAATATAAGGTGCCTTTTTCTTCTTTACAATAAATGCTAGCTTTAGTATCGGCTTTATTTTTCCAGTAAATAGTAAAAACTAAAGGTTCTTCGTCTGGAGCATAAAGCTTTCTGATTTTGATAGTGCCTTTAGCTTCTTCACCTTCTACTGGTGTTGTTGAACTAGCTATTTCTTCAGTTGATGCCTGTCTGAGAAAATTCCCTTCCGAATCTACTACGATAGAGGGTGAAGTTTCTGGAGAAACACGCCAAGATTCAAATGTTTTCATTACTGCTTCTTCTGGACTAGCTTGGGCAGCAATTTTCTGACTGCCACCACTTCCACAACCAAGTATCATAAAAAGAACAGATAAAAGCGTTAAACTAAATATCAGTTTAAAGATTCTGTTTTTCATTATTATCTCCTTAATTTACTCCCCTTTATAAGGGGAGATGTTGAGCTTCAGCAAACAGAGAGGTTTTAATTCTCTGGTTTCTTAAAATCCCCCTGCCTCTTCGAGGCATCCCCCTTTATTAAAGGGGGTCTTTATGCTCCCCTTTTTAAGGGGAGATGTCAGCGTAAGCTGACAGAGAGGTTTTAATTTTAATCAGTGTTTTGCAAATGGGAAAGGATCAGTGGTTATTGTTGCAACACAATTACCATTGTATATTATGCTAAAACCAGCATAAATATCATAAGAACCAGATGCAAGATTGCTAAGATCGAGATCTTCTGTGAATGGGAAAGAACCGTCATCTGATGCTCTTAAAACTGGTTTTGTTGGCTTTGTAACATCTCCTAATACTTTAGTGAACCCTAATGTTTCTGTATTTATAGCATAGGCAAAGGTATTAAATGAAGCAACATCTGGTGATCCGTTTATAGTAGCACCCAATGTGTATATATTAGATTCGATGGAAAAAGCAGAAATTCTAGGATTAACAATAGCTAACTGATCACTTTCTGGTGCTCTGTAAATAGAATTTTCAGTTACTGGTATTGTATCAGAAAACCTATAGCCATAAGAATTTGTTTTGTAATTTCTGCTTTCAATTATATAGTAATAATCGCCTGCTTTTAGATTGTTAATGTTATAAGCAGCAGGGAAATAAAAGGTTTCTGAATACAATATGTTGTAACTAGAATCAAAGAGGGTAATCTTTGTGTCATTTGTTTTTACAAATATCCCAGAATCATCTTCTGCTTCGTTAATTTCTATGCCATATGGTTTTACGGTTTCAACTGAACTAGAATTGCAAGTTATTGTATTATTGGATGTGTCCATTGTTACACTTTGCATATCAACAAACCAGGATGTTTCTTCGTTTTCTGAGATAAACATTTTGAATGTCCCATTAGAATCTGTGACTGCAAAATATATTTCACCACTTGAAAGAACGGCTGTTACTGCCTTATCTGACAAATTTGTTTTGCCATCAGTAACTGTTCCAGTAAAATAATCATCGGATATTTCTTTCTTGGTAAAACTTATGTTGACATTAGTGTTATTCTTGTCGATTTTAGATTCTCCATAATATGTATATATATAATTGTCTATACATATTTCTGTTTTGAATTTATAGGTTCCTACCGGTACAGACAAATATTTGAATTTTCCTTCGCTGTTTGTAAATGCAACAAAAGGAGTATTGGCTACATATACTGGAATATTTTCAATAGAAAGCCCATCTTCACCTTGTAAAGTACCTGTTACGTCAACAGTTTCTTTTAAAGTTATAGTGGGAATTTCTATTTGAGTTGCGGCTCTGAGAGAATTTAAATCCTGTAATGAAGTTACTGACCGCATGGTTCCATTAGAATTTTCAGCGATTACATAGTAATTGCCTGATGGAATAGTTCCAGAAAAATTGCCATTTTCATCAGTATTAAAAGTATAAATTTCGTCATTTGATATAGAACTTCTTGTAGAACTTGTAATGTTTATTCCATTTTTTATAGCAGCAGTGGGAGTATAAAAGCTTACACTTCCATTACCCTCTAAATTTTTTACATTACCGCTAACATTGACTAGACCGCTGCTTACATTTCCTGAAGAAGCTGGGTTATTGGAAGAACCGCAGCCTACAAGCGACAAAGTTATTAGAGCTACAAATATATATATAAATCCGTTTAGTTTCATATTATTGCTCCTTCTTTGTTTAATAAGCTAAGATTGATGCATCATTTCCTGATGGATAAATCAACCCTAGAATACCTCTTAATTCAAGTGCTTTATTTTCATATTTAATATCTTGAGTTGTAGCCAAAGGTTTACCATCAAGAGAGGAGGTTTTTATTATAGATTTAGTTATTTTATCATATCTATACAGATAACCATATTTATCCATAAAGCAGGATTCTCTGTTTTGTAATGATGACTTATCTACTATACTATTTGAATTAAGTATAAATGAGAGATAATTATAATCTTGGGTTTCAACATAAAAAGTGTTGTTTCTAAGACATTGGAATTTTTTCAAATAAGTTGAATATTCTGTCTTAAAACCATCTAATTCACTTTGAGCAACTACACCATTGTTATTGTTCATATCATTCAAATCATAAATTACTATTTTGCATTTATTTTCTTGATTATGCTTATATAAAACAGCTAAATAACAGCTATTAGTCACATTATTTCCTGTTAAATCATTGTCTGTGTCTTTTTGAGCTAATTTTATATCTATAGGTGTATAATCTTCTACTGCAAAACTAATATCTTGTACACGTTGTATTGGTGGATTTTGAGAATTATTATGAGTGTAAAGTGCTATTATTGATTCTTCAGCAGTATCTTCATAATATAGTGCAATATATTTATTTGCCACTATAGAAGCTCTATTTAGATAATTAATTTCTAACTGTACAAAAGGATCTGAAGAATAACTATCATTACCCATATTATAACAAGTTATATCTGTAGTTGAGTCTGATTCCATAATTAAAGCATATTCCCCAGATACATCTAATACTTCAGGGGAGGCATCTGGAGGATTACAACAATATCCGTTTGTGTTTAAAACAAATATACCTCCAGTGTTGTAATATAGATATTTATCAATATCATAAGCAGAATAATAATTACCTGAATCTTTTATTGCTTCATATTTAATGTCTTCTATTATTCCGTTTGTTTGAAAATCTTTTTGATATACTAATCTGATTCCATCAAAATCCATATCATTACGAGGATCAATGTTCGCATTATAACTTGTATTATAGTTAACTATGTCTGTTGCAATGAGAGTGCCGCTAAGACCAGTATTAGAATCATACCAGCTTTTTTGGACTATAATTTCGTATTTGCCATTGTGGGTTGGTAGATAAGCATTGGTAGTTCCTTTTTTTACTATTTTATATTTGTTATTACCTTCATCGGTAGTAGTAGAATATAGTAACTCTAAGTTTTCAGAAATAAAAGAACTATTACTTAAATCTTTGATAGTCACGCTGGCCACAGCATTATTATTGTTTGATGTGTCTGCTATAAAAGGATAGTCTTCAATAATACATAAGCTATCTGTATAAGCTTTTGCTTTAAATGTTGGTTTTACAAATATGACTGAGGCTGTTGCTGTCAGACCTAAATCTAATATTTCTCCAGCTTTAACAGAAAAAGTTCCAATAGAACCTACAAAGCCATTGCCTGCTGGGTCTACAAATATGGTATAAGTACCAGGATATATATTGTCAAACGTAAAAGCAGAAGGTTCTGAATAGAAATAATCTGCTTTAGTTTGAGTTCTATAAGCTGTTCCGTCAACTCCGATAAGACGAACAAGGTATCTGTCTACATCAGGAGCATTACCTAATAAACTCTTATACCTATTATCATATTCAATATTCCCTTTTACAGAGCCGTAATTTTCTGAACTTGTATTATTCATCGTAAAAGATAATGTTGGTGTTGAACTATTTGAAACAGTAACTTTTTGAGAGCCTTCGTTTGATCCTATAACAGTTACTACATAATCACCTGTAGATTTAACATTGATTGAGAATTCGCCAGATTTGCCATCTTCGCTTTTTTCAACATTTCCTGCATAGAGTTCGGCACCATTGGTAACTACAAAAGCTATTTGAGCATTGGTATTAGTATTTGCAACAGAAGCGGTTATAGTATAAGGTAAAGATGTTTCAGGAGCTTGTAGAGCAAGTTCACCAACATCTGATTCATAACCAGATTCTGGAAAAATAGTTACTTCATTGCTAGATAATGTCTTATATGTTTTACCATTATAATAAGTCATTGCTGAAATTGGGAAAGTTGTTTTAGCAGGAACACCAGTAATAGTAAACTTTCCTTCTGAATTTGTGAGAGCCACTAACGAAGTGTTGCCTAAATAAACGAAAACTCCGCCTATATTAAAATCAGTAATATTTGAAGGGGCTTTAACTTTCCCTGTAATAATTCCTGTTGGGGTTAGAGAAGCAACTTCAATAACTTCAGTTTCTTGCACTCCTGTTGCGGCTCTGAGATTTGTTACTACAGCTCTAGAAGTGCCTTTATTTGCAATAAGAGTGTATTCTCCTGTTGGAACGGTAAAAGTATAGGTTCCATCAGCAGAAGTAGAAGTTGGTTTATAAACACCTTCTAAATTGCTGACACCAATGCTTGTTCTAAGAGAAGAGTTATTTTGAGCTTGAACTAAGCCTTCTCTCATTGCAGCTACAGGTGTATATAATGCAGCATCTGCACCTGTTGCTGGTTGACCATTCTGTGTAAGATTTACTTTTACAGAAGTCATTGTTGTTGGTGTGGGGGCAACTGAATTAGAATGCCCTGAACTACCACAACCTGTTAAACTTATTATAAAAGAGACTACGGCAAATAAAATCAATATGTTTCTTTTCATTTTATTGTCCTCTAGTTGATACCTTTAATCAAATTCAAAACCATAACTTTAATGTTACCATTTTCATCTGCACATAATACGTGAATTTGGTTTCCATTGGTTGTTGTAAAGGCCATAGAGCCTTCTAAATACCCATTAATATTTAATACCTGGTTAATTTTAATTTTCTGTTCTTTATAAGTATCTGTATTTCTTAGTATTAAATGTTGTCCATCAGAATATCTTTCTATCCAAGCTTCATAGTTATTAGCAAGAGTAAAGCTAGATTTGATATTTGTTCCTGCATAGATTGAGTTCGAATATACTAGCTTAGTTTCTTTGACATTTGATGTATTGTTAAAGAATAACTTAGTTTCAGCATTTGTATTATCTAAGCAGTCGGTCATAGATAAGGGGTAGTTATTCTCATTATTAACATCATATAAATAATATGATGTACAACCATTACCATCGTTAATATTTATATATCTTTTATCATTTTCTCCAAATCGACTCAAACTATGATTTCCTATTTGAGTAATAATTTTTTCATTATTTACGGAATTATAAGAAGAACTTAGATGTCCTTCAACCAAACATATTGCATCAGAAGGAAATTCTTCTTCATATTCGGTTGCAAGATAGTAAAGTATTAATTCGCCGTTATTGTTTATAATAGTTGATGAAGTGGCAACAACAATTAATTCTTTGAAATCACCTGTTCTAAGTGTTCCAAAATAACAAATAGAATTTGGTTCACTTAAACCTGTTTCAGGTAATTCAGAAAGGTTAGATACTTTAAAATATCGAATACAATCGTCAGATAGAGAAATAATATCGTATCCACTTCCATCTTTCTTTGTCATTAATTTATTAGGTGATATTATTTTGGTAATATAGTCTGTATCTACAGACCAACCTTCTTGTTTATAAGCATTTCCATCGTAAATCGTTTTTTGTGTAAAGATGTTTCTAGTTACATCATATAAACAACCTACTATGTTAAGATTTGTAACTGTTTCACCGCTATCTACAGCTATTTTTTTTGTCAAAAATTGGACTACAAGCAAATTTGCATCATCAATATAACAAACATTGCCTTGTTTGATATTTTCGTCAAAACTATATGTTCTAATAGGTATTTCGCTTTTGCTTGAGTATAGATAAGCTGAATCAGATGTAACAACTAAATATCCAATTTCCTCTCCTAGAGAAATTGTTTTAAAGTATATTACGTTGTTTTGAGAAATTGGATTTCCATTGCTATCTTTATTTAAAGAAATAGTTTTATATGAATCTGTAGACATTGCTACTGACTTATCACCTAAAGAAAAGCTTTTTTCAAACACATTTTTATTTAAACCATTTTTAAAGAAAAACTTAATAGCATTAACTGAATCAGAAGGTTTTAAATCTGAACTTTTATAATTATCGTAACTGCTGATATTATCTAGGCTAATGACTTGGTTTATTTTGCTTGAAGTTACTTTAAATGTAGTTGTTGCCATCTTGTCGTCATAAAGCTCTGTGGTTCCAGAATCATTAATAGATAAAATAGAGAAATATAAACCATCTGAATCACTGCTAACTGGGCTTGCACTAGAGAAATCCAAGGTGGCTGTTGCACAGCCTGTGTTCCCTCCAAAAGATGTAAAATCAGGCATAACATTTACAGGTTCAATTTCTTCACTGTTTTCGCCTTTAGAAATCGTGATTCCTGTTTTAACCTTAAGCATTAGATCAGCTTCAGAATAAACTGCCAATGCATATTGACCTGGAACTAAGTTTTTAAATGAACCAGTGCCTGAAATGGTCAATTTGTTTTCGTGACCTGTTGAATCGAAAAGGCAAGCTGTGAAGTTGCCAGTAGTATTTACTTTTAAATTAAGAGTTCCATAGCTTGAATTAGAATCGGTGCCAAAAGTAATAGTAACAGAACCACTTCCTGATACACTAATTGTTTCGTCTTCTTCGCTAATTGCAACATCACCTGATTTACCTACGAAAGAATGGGCAAATATATAGAAAGTTTTAGATAAGAATGCAGGAATAATTTTATAATTACCCTTATCTTTTATATATATTGTGCAAGAAGTTTTTCCGGTTGGAATACAACCAGCATAAGTTGTAGTATTGTCAGAAGATACAGCAAAAAGCATTAAGTCACTATCAAAAGTTTTGCCTTCTTCAAGATTAATAGTTAAAGCATTAGAGTTTAGTATGGATGTATCGTCAACTAATTCTAAATCTTTTTTCCAAATAATAGAATCACTTGTATTATCAGTAGGAACAACAGCTTCAACGGTATAATCTTGGCTTAGTTTCATGCTGGGAGCATAAACTTTTAAAACATATGGAGTGCTTGAGGCTGGAACATAGGTCAATGTATAACTGCCAACGTTGTCTGTAACTGAACAGAATGATGTGCCATCAATATAAACTATAGCGCCAGAAACATTATCTGAACCATTTTTTACATTTCCTGTAATTGTTCCAAATGGCATTATTGTCATATCAGGTTGAACTAATACACTAGAGTTTACTTCTAGTTTTGTTACAATCTGGGCGCCATTTGCTGTAACAGCAGAAAGAGTATATTCGCCATAAGGCACGTTAACAAAAGTATATTCACCTTTATTGTCTGTATTGGTATTAAATTCGGTTTGATTACCATTTGTGGCAAGTCTTAAATTACTGGTTGTATTGCTAGTCAATGAATTGATTAAAGCATTAGAAGATAAAACCAGTCTGACGTTTGCATTTGCTACTGGATTATTGGATGAATCATAAACTGCACCACTTACCCTAGCAAAACCTGCAACGTTTGATGAAGCAGGATTAGAGCTGCCTCCGCCACCGCCACAGCCTAATGAAAAGACTGCTATGGCTAGCAAAGTCAAAATGAAACACAATGCTTTTCGTTTCATATGTAACTCCCTTTTCTATATTTTAGTATAGTTTCTATTATTTCGTTTATTTGTAATTTTTTAACTCAATGAGTTAAGTTAGTTATTAGGGATTAGGGCATAGGGGGTAGGGAATATAGAATTGTTAATTTCTAATTCCTATCTTCTATCTCATAATACCTAATTTCTAAATTTAAAAAGGGCTATAAACCTTTTTAAATTTAGAATATTAACACTTCATTTTATAATATTTTAGTGTACATTTCAAGTTTTTTTAGGAATAGAGAGCAGGGAGAAGTTCAATGTAACCAACCTTTTTGAACAAATATTTTTGGGTGATATAACCTTAATTTAATAGATAAGAGGCAAGAGATTAGAGATAAGGGAATTGTTTAGTGCTCAAACTAACGATAATTAGCAATAAATTGATAGTTTGCAGACTTACGATTAAACAATAAAAACAACAAAAAAACAATTACAATAACTACGCTTGTGAAGTAAGCTAATTAAAAGAAATGAGAAATAAGTAGTAAGTGATGGATGGTAAAGGCTCCACTTCGTGCGAAGACCCCTTTCGGTTCCTGCGGAACCACTTCCCCCAACAGCTTACGCTTTGGGGGCAGTTCTTATTTCCTCGGAGAAGAAGATGCTCCCCTAATCAAAGATTGGGGGAGCTGTTGAGCGTTAGCGAAACTGAGGGGGCTGCATTGCGAAGCAATGCGGTGACTGAAGGGTGACTTAACCAGAGTTAAAACTAGGTTCTGTGCATATATGTCAATTGAGAGCCAAAATGACTGGCTTATAACTTAAAGCTAAAGGCTTACAGCTTTAAGCTTTAAGTTTTCAGTTTTCAACTAAAATAATTACCACTGTTTGGAGGCGCCAATCTGAAACTGATTGTCCCAGCCAAATTCACGGTAAGTTCTAAGGTTTCTGTAGTAAGCAACTTCAAAGG
>CAMJNS010000056.1 GCA_946407375.1 uncultured bacterium | reverse complement strand
AAGGTTCTGAATCTATAAGAGTTGACTTTACAACAGTTTCTTTAAATATAGTTTTTGAACCATTCTTTAACTCAGAAGACCACTCAACTTTCATATCATTTACTTTTGGGTATCCTGGCTTATGGTTTAACCACTGCAAAGAACCTTCAATCATTTTAGGTTCTTTTGGATCAGGTGGTTCTCCACATAATATTGCAATTCTATCAAGTTTTTTAGTTACTTTATTGTAGGTATTTTCTCTAAGCTTAATACCCCAATCAATATTATTTTCTGATTTGTAATCAGCTTTACAAGTAGAACCACTTTGTATTATTGATTTACATACAGAGTAACCATCCAATATAAATGTTGGAGTAGCCGGATTATTCATACGATACTCAGTGTTATCACACTGTGGATGCTTATTACCACAGGGATAACCACAGCCATCACCAGGGAAATAACCACTGTCAAGAGCTTCGTTAATACTTGTCATAATGACACCGTCACCATCAATTGGAGGAGGTGGTTCAACAGGCATAAAGTTTATGGTTTCCCAGGAGAAGCCAGCATCTTCTGGATGTCCTGCTGCTGGCTCTGGAGCACCAGCAGTTATGGCACCTGTTAAACATTCTTCTTTTCTAGAAGACAAAGCCCCAACAGGAAGTTTAGAATAATCATAATATCTGTAGGTAACCTTTACACCTACTTTATAGGTTCCTTTATCAAGCAAAGATGGGAAAGCCAATATTTCATTACCCTTAACAATATGACCACCAGCTCCGTCATCTAAAACCTGATTTTCAGGAGCATATTCATTAACTTTTTTACCATCTCTATCTACAATTCTACGAATTTGCCAATAATAATTTAAAGAAGATTTCTTTACTGTATTTGGGAAACGACCAATTTTACCATCACCATCTATGTCAACATCTGTATTACCTATATTTACAAGGTTAGAGTCAAAAATAGGTGGATTTTCAACCATAAAATAATAAAGGGTGTCGCTAGGATAATAACCATCATCTCTTTTTGAGGCTTTAACATAAGTATGGGTTTTGCTATTATAAATCATTGGACCGTTGTTATCACAAACAGAGTTGAGATGGTCTGGACGCGGTGGAGTCGGGCAGTTTATAACAGCTAATTCAGATCTATAATCCCCTGAAAGGTCATTAACTACATATTGTTCAAATACACCTGTAGTATATATTTTTTCAGGATCATAAGGCGTATCAGAAGGTGTTTGATATTCTCTAGTGTAAACATTAGTATCAATAACTACATCTTTTGCCAATCTTTCAGGAGCAGCATCAGAACCATATGGTTTTTTATAAACAGACTTTACTATATCTTGTTTATACCAAGCCATAAACTTAGGTCTACCTCTGTCGTATCCACAAATGGTAACCATATAATCTTCATTTTTGCCAGGTCCTGCAAAATATACTTTAGGATTATTAGTATCAGGTTTAAAATCTGTTTTTAATAAATAAAGAGCACCAAATCCGTCTGCCCCAATTCTGTCAGGCAAACGTTCCCCGCCCAAATCTGCACTTATTTCTGTTGGAGGGTCAGACTTACCTAATTTTTCATCTCTAACAAAACAATAAACTTTCTTCTTAGCTTTATCATAAGCGTAAACAATACCACCGTTCTGCCACCATTGGTCTGAAACAGCTATATCTGCTAAATCTTCTGGATCTTTGATAAGCATTGTATCTGGACATTTACAATCCTTCATCCATTGATTTATTACATCTGCCCCCAAAAGGTAAACAAAGTTTCCTGTTTCGGTTCTAGAAGAAATACCTACAAATTTAGTAGTCATTGTATCTTCGTTACCAACAATGATATCACCTTTTGCTGACTGCAAACCATTTATAGTACCATCATCGCTACCTCTGTCTCTAGTGTAAATATAACTTGCCTGAGTTTGAGCAGAATAAGCAGTATCAAGATGGGGTGCAGGTTCACCTGGCAGTGAAATATTGTTTCTATCAGAAATACAACCGTCAATACATTCTCCCTTTAGTGACAAACTGCTGCTTGCGCCAACAACCACATTGGTAATAAACTTATTAGAACCACTAAAGCCATGGTCTACGATCCAAGTCTGTAAATAAAGTTTATCTGTCTGTTCTGTAATATCTTCCTTTGCAACATAGTGAACCCAACCACCGTATCTGGTTGAAGTCCAATACCAGTCTGGATCGTTTGCACTTCTAGTGGCAGCATCATCGTTCATCCAAATATCTGTATAACCAGTGCTAGCAAATCTACTCCATGTTCCTTTTGTACAATATGTATATCTTGAATAAGCGGGGTAATCCCAAGTATGATACCATTCTTCACCAATCTTATATCTATATACGGTTCTGCCATCTTCATCAACACCGTCAGCCACAGGCTTAATTGAACAAGGAATACATTTATAATCAAATTTATATAAACCATAACCAGTAGTATGATTACCTACACCAGTAGAAGCATCATTAGGCAATGTATGATATCTATGAACAATATGAGGAGCAACATTATTAGGTGTAGAATTGTTGTTTGACTGCCAAGTGCCATAAGACCAAGATGTCAACATAGGTCTTGTGGTAATTCTACCTTTTGCACTTCTTGAGCTTCTATCCTTAGCAATAAATGTATATAAACTTTTTTCAGGTTTTCCAATATCGTCTAATTTTAACCCCGCAGTAATACCATAAGCGTTACCAGGAGAATAAAGTTTTTTAACCACACCATTTGTTAAGTTGTTAAGTTGGTAAACACCTGATTTTGCTTCACTTTTCGTGTTACCGATTAAAAGATAGCAGTCACCGTTTTGTTCATAAAATTCATTTAAATTTTGAGTATCTCCAGGGTCTGCTGCAAAAAGCAAAGATTCAGAAAAAGAAAACAGCAGAGACATCATCAAAGCAAATACTATTTTTTTCTTATTCATTTTTCCCTTCTCCTTTTTCACCTAAATACTCTTTTAATACCGGCACAAATCTTTGCCTTATATCATCAGGAACATTATATTTCTCAAAAATACGTTGAGCACAGAGTGAAGTTAAATCTTTCCCTCCGGAAATAAACATTGAGCCAAAAGTAAAATCTGCCACCTTTGCAGGAACATAATCTCTATGCTGCAGATAGGATCTTAATTTGTCTTCAAGATTGCCATAGCTAGCGTAAAGCAAATGATTCATTGCTTGTTTTCCATCTTGTATACCAGTATCTTTAATAGCCTGTTCTTCTGTCAATTCATAATTGGTAAAAGAGTGGAACAATGCAGTGCTAGTCACATCAGCAGTTGGTGAGATCTGAGTATTTACTACTTTTCTATTTGCTCTAACAGGGTCACGTAAAGCAAAAGAATTGTCTATAACTATAGAACAATTTTCTTTTTCTGCTACCTGACTAATTATCTTTTTAATATCTTTTTTTATGATAGTCAAGCGTTCCTCAGTTTCTTTTCTTGTCAAATACATAGCATTCATTGATTCATCAATATTCTCATATTGTTTAACTTTACATTCAGCTATTTTTTTATCTATTTCTTTCAGACGATTTTCATGTTTTTTTACTTCTTTTTCATCAATCTTTACTTCTGCTGCATTCTTTAACAAAGCGTCTATTTCAGCAATTTTTGATTTATATACTTCGATTTGCTTATTAGCAGTATCAACAGAAATCTTGCCAGGAGCATAGTTCTTACTTAAAGTTTCTATAGAGCTTTCTAACTGACTTTTTGCCTTTTGTAATTTTTCTACATCACCAGCAGCAAAAACATATTTTGCTCTATTTAGTGCAGTAATAACTTCACAGCTTTCTTTTTGCAATTGCTTTATTTCTTCTTCAAGAGCTGCATTTTTCAAATCTGCTTTTTTCTGTGCTTCATTAAGTTTGTTCAAAGTATCAGTAATATCTCTGTTTGGATTAGTATCTCTGAAAAATCTTTCATTTACATAGTCATAATGCTCCATAGATGGATGGAGAATAAGGAGCATTCTTGTATCAACTGTGCCAAAATTTGGATTTTGTGCATAAATAGGCAGTATTATTCCTATGCTTAAAGCTAGAACAAGAATAGGCAATAATGCTTTTTTCATTTGTCCCAATCCCATAAAATATACCCCTTTACTTCTTCTTCCATAAGCTTAATAGCTTCTAGTCGAACATCTACTGCTCCAAAAGGTATTACATCTGCGTCAATACCTAATTTATTAGCCCAAAAAGAATCTGCTTTTTTTACAAATTCTAATAAACTTTCATTATTATTTTTTTCTTCATAACAGTCAATAATTTTATTGTTATTAAAAACAACTAATTCTTTTTCTTTTGTCGGAGTTATAGGCAAAAGATTGGCAACATCAATGACTATCTCTGTCTGATATTTCTTTTTCAAATCATTTACAATCTTAAAAATACTATCTTTAATTTTTGCACATTCAGGATAAATTGAACTATATTGTGTCATTCCTTTATAAGTTGGAACAAGCTTTGAATAATAAACTCTCGCTCTCATTGCTTCAAGCTTTGCTTCTTTAGTTTTCTTGTCTTCCACGTATTTTTTTTCTATTAATAACCTATCTTTAAAAGGAACCTTCTTTAAAGAATTCTTCAACTCTTCCGAGGATTTTAATAATTCTTCTTCGAGCTTTTTGGTCTTTTCTGCAAATTCTTTTCTTTCGCCTTTATAACTAATCAAAGGTTCTGAAGGTGTTCCTTTGAAACGCCCAGTAGAAGTATCATAAGCCTCAAACAATGGATGAACAAGAACCATTAATCTGGAATCTATAAAAATAGGCTTCCCAGTTATTGGTTCAGCACAACAATTTGAAGCTACCAATATACTCATAAATAGAATTATAAAGCATTTATATATTTTATTCATATTACTCTCTACAATTTTCACGAAAAGAAACCATCACTCAGAAGCTGTTGTTTCATTTTCACAAATGAATTTTTCAAATCATTGTAAGAAACAGCCAATTTATCCCAAATCATCTCTTTATTTTTAACAGCAAAAGCTGTTTTTCTATGCTTTTTTGCTTCAAGAATAAAATCATCAGCCAAATCACTAGCTTTAACTGAGTAATTTATTTTTTGACTATTTAATGAATCCTCTAACTTTTCTAATTCAGATAGCTTTAGAAAGGTTTCTGGTTCATCCCAATAAAGACCTGGTTTATATACCATTAACTCTAATCTTAAAAAATTCAAAATCAACACTCTATTGTTAATTTGAGCACCAAGAATAGATATTTTTGTCATACTAGATTCTAATATTTCATGAATATTCAATAAATTATTATTATCTAGTTTTTTTCGGACTTTACCTAAATCCTTTGCTATCTCAGATAGAAGAGTTACAAATTCACTTTTATATTCGCTAGGAACCATCGGAGCTGAACCTAAATCTACAACCAGCTTTAACCAACTTTGCATAATTTCTTGATGCTGTTTTTTGGCTGCAGCTATATTATAGGCATTAAGCATTTCGCCTTCTTTTTGTATTTTTTCAGAAATACTGAGAAATTTCGCTACAGAAGAAGCATTTAAGTCTTCACCAGCAATTAAAGCCAACAAAGTACTGTCACAAGCGTGGCAAGGTACTCCCGCAAGTAACATAAAACAAATCAGTAATAGTTTTTTAATATTTTTAAACATCAATTAAAGAGATTTTCTAGTCTATTGTTTAATTATAATCAAAATAAAATAAAAAGACAACAAAAGCCGTACAGCTACCCAATTTTGCTCTACACAACCAAATATATGTTTTTGCAGAAAAATAAAAATTTTTAACATATTAAATATTATTTAATAGAAAATAATAGTGGTAAATGTTAACTTACTATAATTAATGAAGAAAGCTAAAAGCAATTAGAAGTTTTAGATTTAGCGTACATTAGATTTAATGATAAAGAAGCTGGTTATTAACTGGAATTGATTTAATTATGGTTAGCCCATTTATTTTTTTCAATGCTTCTTCAGCTTTTTTTGCAAAAGGCGTACCAGGGAATTTTTCTTTAACAGCATTATAAGCTTTAATAGATAAAGTCTTATCCTGTTTTATTTCTAGAAATTCTGCATATGCAAGTAGTGATCTAGGATTATTTCCTGATCTCTTACAAAATTCCTTATACAAAACATCAGCTGCATCGTAATTGCCTTCAGAAGCCTCTACCAATGCCAAAAGTTCAGAAGTCTGAGGAATCTTTTTAATTATATCAGCCTTTAAAAGAACTTCTTTCCCTTCTTTAATTTTATTATCTGTAAGTAAAGCCTCACCAAGTGTAACCAATACATAAACATTACTTGGATATTCGTTTAAAAGCTCATTGAGTTCTTCAATAGCCTCTTTAATGAGAATATTTCTCACTTTAACTAATGAAGCAAATACTCTATATTCAACATTTGCAGGATTATAAGAATAAGCCAACTTAGCTTCTTCTAAAGCAGGTTCATATTTTTTTTCATCTAATAATATTCTAGCTTTTAAAAATCTTGCTTTGCTACTGGCTGGGACTTCATTAAGAATATTGTCAACCTTATCAAGAGCTATATTGTTAAAACCTTTTTCAAAATCAATATTAGCAAGACCGATTTTAGCTTCTAAATTATCATCTTCTTTTGCTAAAATATCTTTATAAATGGAATCAGCTTTTTTGTATTCAGCTTTATTACAATAAATATCAGCTAAAGCCAATTTGACAAAAATATCATTTTTGTTTTTTTCATTAGCTTTTAGATACCATTTGAAAGCATCTTCTGTTTTTTGTAGATTGGCAGAAGATTCTGCAGCCATAAAATAAGAATCAAAGTTGTCTACTCCATTTGAGAATGCTGAATTCATATATCGAGCGCAGTTTTTATAATCCTGTTTATTATAATATATAACGCCAAGAAGCTCATACGCCTGACCATTCTTAACATTTTTCATTATTTCTGAATTTAGTAATTCAATAGCCTTATCTGTTTCATCAGAATCTATAAGCAATTTAGCCTCATCAACTAATGATTTTTCTGATTTTTTTTCGCCTTTAGACTTTTTTGAAGCAGAATTCCTTTCATTACCATAATTGGAAGACGAAACTGTCTTGGTTTCAAGATTTAAGGTTGAAGTCTCAAAGGTCATTGTTGTGCTTTCTTTTTTTTCTTTAACAGGAGGCTTTATCGGCTCTTTAACAGGGTTCATAAGTTTCATTAAATCTTTATACTGGCGTGTTTTCGAAAGAGAAGACAACGCAGGAACCCATTTCTGTGCTTCCTTTTGTTCATTAAGCATAACAAGAGAGTAAACATAATAAAATCTTGCCCAAACATTTTTCTTGTTCATATCAGCAGCTTTACTGAAATAATCACGAGCCTTATAATATCTGCGGTTATTAAAACTTTCTATACCGAGCCTATAAAGTCTATCATCTTGCGATTCTCCAAAAGAAATCATTGGAATAGCAGCAAATAATAATAATAGAATTTTTTTAAGAGTTTTACTAAGTTTCATTGAAGATATAAACCTCAAAATTTATTATAAAATTTTGATACTACTTGTGCAAGTTTAGAAATTGTCTTAATAATTTACTTTGATTATAATAGAAAAATCAATTTACTATGACTGAGATAAAGAAAATAATAGAAGACTTAACAAAAGGTTTAACAGCAGAACAAGCTGAAGCAGTAACATTTCCCCCAAAAGGGAAACTTAGAATTTCGGCAGGAGCAGGTTCTGGCAAGACAGAAGTTCTAACCAGACGAATAGATGCACTTTTAAAACAAGGCATAAAACCAGAAGAACTAGTTGCTATAACATATACAACCAAAGCTGCTTCTGAAATGAAAGACAGACTGACAGAAAAACGTAAAATATCTCCTTCAGTTCTAAGAAAGATGGAAGTAGCTACTTTCCATTCCTTTCTATCAAGATTCTTAAAACAAGATCCCTTTGGTGCAGGCATAGATAGTTCTATAACAGTAATTGATGAAAATACTCGTGAAATATTAATGTTAGATTTAGCTAACAAATTTGCAGAACAGTTTGGTGAAAAAATAATTAATGGAAAAAATGCTTTAGGTGCTGACATAGCGGCAAAACTAATAGCAAAATTTCCAATAGCCTTAAGCAAAATCAGACGTTATCTTTTAAACCCAGGAGAATTTTATAGAAAAGCAAAACAAGAACTCAATTTAAGAGGAACTGATCTAGAATTCAAAACTTTAGAATGGCTCTTTCAATTTTACTCTCTTTACATGGAAGAGTTAGAAAAACGTAATTTACTTGATTTTGATGAAATATTAATTAAGAGCAAACATTTAATTCAAAATATGCGTGAAAACGGCATTTCACCTGAACGCAGAATATTCTTAATAGATGAATTTCAAGACAATAACCCCAATCAACTTGGCATAATTGAAGAGTTTTGCCGAAATCTTGAAAGTCAGATTTGTGTTGTTGGTGATGAGAAACAGAGTATTTATAGATTTCAAGGAGCAAAAGTTGATACTTTTAGAAATTTTGCTTCAGACCAAGACATTATTTTAAAAGATAATTTTCGTTCTTATTCTGAAATAATTGATTTCGCTGACAACTTTCTAGAAAAAGGTGAAGATGTTGGCAAAATGTTTGTCAAACAAAATGCAAAAAGAGGAAATTCACCAAGATACCCAGCTGTAAGCTGTTTATTATCTCCTGAAGATATGGATACAGCAACAGTTTCACAACATATAGTACAATTTATATATGATATAGTTTCTTCTGGAATGACCATTCCTGACCGCAAAAATAATAATGAAATGCGGCCTATACGTTATGGTGATATTGCTATTATTCTTAATTCGGTGAAGAATTTGCCGATTAATTTTGAAGATACGATGACTTCTCTTCAAATTCCTTATGTAATTTCTGGAGGATTTGGACTTTATGATAGAAGCGAAATAGAAGATCTTCTTTCTTTTTTAAAGCTTCTGATACAACCGGAAGACGACTATTCTGTAGTTAAGATTTTGACGGGTCCATTATATGGTCTAAAAGATTCAGATCTTGCAAAACTTTCACTAGAAGGAAAGTTTGACAATATAAGATTACTTCCTAGAATTCTTGCGATGAAAGAAGAAAATCTTCCTGAAGAAGCTATAAATTTCAGAAATCTTTACATAAGCATAAAAGAAAGAGCAAACAAACCTGGATTAGTTAATCTTTGCCATAGAATTATAGAACAAGCAGGATTTTATGAATATTCAGCAACCCTTGATTCTGAGCTAAAAACTAAGAGAATAAACAACAATATTGCCAAATTTTTAGGAATTGTTCGAGATTTCGAACAAAATGGAGTTTTTACTTCTTTGAGAGATTTTTTAAATCATATCGAAAGAACAAGAATTGCTGATATAGATGAAGATGAAGCAGGCTTAGGATTAGATGAAGGTGACGCAGTCAAAATAATGACTATTCATAAATCCAAAGGGCTAGAGTTCCCCTTAGTTATTCTTCCATTTATAAAGGGAAGAAACTTTAGGTTTAACGAAAAAATAATCTACGATGACCAATTTGGGTTAATAGTAAACGAAAAGCAGTCAACAAATTCCAAAGAAAAAAATGAATCACCCATTTTAGAAGCATACAAACAAATAGATAAAAATGAATCTACTGCTGAAGAATTCAGAAAATTTTATGTTGCATTCACTAGAGCAGAAAACCTTTTAGTAACCATAGGTGAAAAGAAGCATAGTCTTCCACCAGAAAACATTAATACATCTTCTACTCAGCCTCTTTGTCATATTGTAAACATATTAAAAGAAAATCCGACATTTGGAGAGGTAAAAGAATTACAAAATTGGCCTGAAATATTAGAAAAATGGCTTGAATCTGGAAAAGCAGAAAAAACAGAAACACAAAAGAAAGAACAAAAGCAATCTGAAGCAGATATTACAATGCTTGAGAACAGCATAAAATCAATTAGCAAATATTTAGAAGAACAAACTAATGCTACTTCTTCATCAATTGATAACAATAAAGATATTTTTTCTTTACAGGAGCTGGCTTTATTTAAAAACTGTCCAAGAAGGTATTATTTTTCAAGTCTTCACGTTGGTTCTTTCGAAGAAAGACTTGAACAGATTCAAACATTAGTCGGGAAACTTACTCACGAATCCATTAGGCTTTTTCATGAAAATGATGGACATCAACTTCCGTCAGAGAAAGAAGCAATAGATTTTATTGAATCGTTATTAGATAAATTATTACCTTGTTATACAAAAAACAACAATGAAGAGTCATTTATACATAATTTAAAAGCAAGAACCATGACTCTTCTGAATCGCTATATTGAATCTGATTTAAGTAAAACCAAACCTTGGTTGTTTGAAGCAGAAGTAAATGTAAAGTTTGATGGAAACAGCTTAACGAAACCATTTTTTATAAGAGGTTTTGTTGATCGTGTTGATTTAGAAGAAGGCAATAATATAAAAATAATAGACTTTAAAACAAGAGAATATTCTCCCGAAGCCCATGAAAGTTACAAACGTCAGTTAGCTTTGTATAGAATAGCGTCTAGTCGTGGTGTTATAGGGGAAATGGGACAGTTAAATTTTACTAATTCATATATAGGCTATTTAAATCCAAAAGGTCTTGATTTACGTGAAATTGAGCCAAATCTTAATAACTTTGAAGAAGAAACAGCTCAAATAGTTGCAAACATTCGTAAAGAACAACTTTGGTTAGCTCAAAAATCAGAGCTATGTAAAGATTGTCAATATAAGAATCTTTGCCATCAAGAATAATATTTTGAGTATAGACCAAAAATAAGAGAGTTTAGTAAATAGTATTAACAATTATTAGTCTGTGCAATAGTTGTTATTACATTCACTCGGAATAAATACCAATTTTACACTACCATACACTCCAATTTTGTGTTATATTATAAAAAAATGTTCGTTTAATATAGATTTAATATTGTAAAGTTATGGTTTCCTACTTGTTAAACAGACATTTATTCATTATACTTAAAGTATAATGAAGGAAATACTATGAATAAAGTACACAACAACAAAATATTATTTAACAAAAAAGCTGTCACTTTGATTGAAATTACGTTGGCAGTAGTTATTCTTGCTTTCACATTTATACCTGTAATAGGCACTCTTTTGACTTCTGCAAAAGACACAGATGTATTTAATTCATATGTCTTTGCTCAAACAACAGCCCGCAACATTCTTGACACGCTAATAGACGATGTACCTTTCCACTCTATAAGAGTAGGGGCTAATAATGAAGCAACTTTTGTTAACTCAACCATCTACGATTCATCATCTCATTCTAATATTACTTATGATGTCACAAAATTCACTGAAAAGTTAACCAATGTCCGTGATGAAAGAGGAACAAACTATAACGTTCATATCTATGTTTTCCCAATTGAAGCTAGCGAAAACGAAAGTGTTTCAGCAAATGAAATAAAATTTACTTATTTGACAAGACCCAAATACGATGAACAAGAAAACTGGTTTATTTATAAAAACGAAGCTAATTCTGATTCATTTAGGAAAAAAGATACGCTCAATCCTTACGATGATGCTCCCTTCCCTTGTACAGAAAAGAAAGAAAATGCATATTTAGTAGGCGCTAAAAATCATACGAACGAAAAATACTGTATTATGAAAAAAATAGTTCTTACTATTGAATGGACAGCTCGCGATAATCATCCACGCAAGATTGCTTTATACACATTAAAAGCAAATCTGGATTCAGAACAGTAAGTCGGAGTAAGCTTATGAAGAAAAAAGCAATGGCAATAGAAATAGTTTTGATTTTTGCGGCAATAATGGGTATTGTTGGGCTTTTTTTACTGAAAACTACTCAAAATAATAACAAGCAATTAGAAACGAGCATGGCACAGCTACAATCATATTTTATCGCTCGTGCTGGTGTTGAACATGTTATGTTAAAAGTTAAATACCTTCATAGAGAGCTATACGACGCAGTATGCTTATACCAAGGAAGAAACCCATTATTTAATTACAAAGGCATTGATAGTAATTATCCATACAAAAACATATGTGCAACTAATCCTGGTCCTATATTTTTATTTACCAGCACAGAACAAAGTTCAGACAGACCGAAATCAGGGACAGTTTTTAGTAAAATGGATACTTTTACATCTGGTCCCTACACGAACTACTCAAAATGGTTAGACAAATTTAAAGAAGACCTTAATTCTAACTATGCAGATAATAGCTGTTTAGATATGCTCAATCTAGATGCTAATGTTCAAGCGAAAATGAAACCAGAAGGTTCAGAATTCGCAGCTTTCCAATCTGCTCAATACCAACTTACAAATTTAGAGTTTGGTGCATTTAAAGTGACAGAAAGTTCAGAAAAAGTAGATAACACTATAAGCGTAACCTTTACAGTTGATTCAACATATATATCTGCTAAACCTTATAAATATGATTATAGAATTAATAGATCAATAACAGTAAGTAGAGAATAAAATGAAAAAAAACGGCTTCACCCTGATGGAAGTAATAATTTCTTGTGGAATATTAGCTTTGTTTATGACAGGTGTCATAAGCCTATATACACATGGTGGCAAGGTTGGCAATACCACAATGTGGCTTCAAAATACAATTAACCAGCTCAAATTAGCAACCAGACAAATAAATACTTCTATACAGAAAAGTTCGTATCCATCAGTAATAAAATACCCAAGCGATATTATTAAATCAGAAGCTGATAACTTTAAAATTAATTATGCCGAAAACGAAATCTTAACCAGTAGTATTACTTCTGGAGAAAAGATATTTCTTAAATCAACAGAATCAGTTCCTGCCTCAATGGGTGGCATAAATGGGAACGTTGTAGCCTCTATTTCATATCATATATTTTCTTTAACTAGTCAGGGCGAAATCATATATTACCGCTATGAAGATACAATTAGTCCAACAGATATAACCAAAACATATTCAAAAGCAGTTCCTTCTGGTAGCATAAAATACAAAACCAAGCTTGTAAAAGACGTAGAATCAATTGTATGTAAAAAATTGGTTGATACAAGAAATAATTCTCCTTTAGAAATAACAATTAATTGTCATATGCCAAACGCGAAAACTACACGTTCAGAAACAACAATTGGTGTTCCAAATGTTGATTTAAAAGTTATGACACCTTGAGAGGGAAAAAAATGAATAAGTATTTAAAAGTCTTTTTTACAATTCTATTTTTAATGATTCATATATCAGGTTTTACTCAACCAATACAACATTTTGGATATGTAAATGTCATTGACGCAATGATGTTACACCCAACTATGCGTTATTTTGATACAAGCACAAAAAGATTCAGTTTAGCCGCCTTTAAAGGAATTAACATTGAAGAAAGAATCAAAGAAGATAAAGTTAAAATAAGAATAGAAATAAACAAGCTCAATGATGAATTAAAAAAATATGATGACAAGTTAAAGGAAATGGAAGAAACCTACTTAGAAAGAAGTGAGCATTTAATAAAATCTAATGAAAGCTTAAATTCAATGACTAAAAAAAGGAGGAAAAAATACGAAGAGGATAGAGCAGCAATGCAAGCAGAATTTTTTAGTAAATCTGCTGAAGTAAGAAGAAAAGCTTTTCCAATAAAAGAAAAAATAAAAAAACTTGAACAATCTTCAAAATATTCTGGTTATACAAACGAAAAAGAAACAAGATCTCTATTTTCGCTTATGTTAGATGATGTCTATGAGGCCATGAATGCCTGTGCAAAAATGCATAATTGTTCTTTTGTTTTTAATAGTTCCGCAAAAATAAATTATATAGAAACAAACTCTGATAGATTTTGGGATACACCAAATGAAATGCCAGATTTTTTAGACAATTACAAAAAAAGATTAGAAGAACAGGGCGAAGAAGAAGCAAATACAATAACAGGAGGTCAATTAACACAGTGGTTAGATGAGAAAGATTCTGTATTCAAGAATTGTAGCGACAATAGATTATCAATGTTTGTAATGAATGGCGGAATTAATCTTACTCCTGATGTAATCAACTATATTTATAAAAAACATAAAATAAGCAAAGAACATCAAAAATTCATATATGATTACTACGATAAAATAATAGTTCCTGGCGTAAATGGTCCAAGAGATTTTTAAAGGAGAAAAGCTATGTCTAAAAAAATAAAAATATTATCTATTCTTTTTTTATTTATTCTTTTTAGCTTTACATCACTTCAAGCTCAACCTTATGGGAAAAACGGCATAGCTTATGTACTATTTACAGAAGATGTTGCTAAAAATCCAAATTGCGTTACAGAATATAATGGCAGTGGAGGTTCTGGTACTAATAGAAATTATACTGGAGTCTGGAGATTTAATGATAGTAATGGTGACCCAATAAAACCAATAAAGAGTTCTAGTAGTTATCCCTGGAAAGTATTTAACAGTATTAATGGAACTAAAGGTTTATCAGCAAGCCAAGAATTAAAGACAAACGTTTTTTTGTTGCAACCAGGTTCTGAAGCAACATCTCTTCCTGCTACCATTAGTAGAGGACTTGTACCTAATATTGTTTTCAAAGATGACTGTCCATTCTGGGTCAAAGTAGTTGAGCCAGCAGAAATGTCTGCGCCCGACTCAGCAGGAAATGCCTGGACTCAATGGAGTAGTACTACTGCTATAACTGGGAACTATGCAAAAGCTTTTGGAGCTCATGGAACTGGTTATTGGAAAAGAGTTAGCGGAAGTTACAGTGGTGCAAGTTATAATTTTAGAGTTGATTTTGGTGGTCCTGCAGGAGTTCAATATTTAGATGCAAACCCAACAATAAACGGCCCCGGAAGTGGTGCAAGTCCAGCAGGCACCCCAATGTGGGACGGACCTGGAAGTGGTGAATATAGACATCCTGATTATAACGATCCATCCAAACCTGGTTATAGAAAAATTATATTACCATCACATTTTGCCGCAGTTGGGTATTACTTATATACAACAAGAAACCAATCAACATACCCTGCAGGAACTCCAATGGATGGGGTAAGCACTACGGATGTATTAACTTACGTTGATGCAAATAAATTTGGGAATGCTTGGGTTGGAATGACTGAAGCCCAGAAACGCAATCCCAATACGGACCATAGCACTTCAAGAGACCAATATTTTGGTTGTGTAGTAAAAATGATTTATCGTTCAAGTACAAGAGATTTGAATCTTAGAAGAGGATACGATGAAACTAATGAATATTGGCCAACAAAAACAATTAATGGTTCAATGGATACTCCCAAAACGGGAATGTTACAAATATCAGATTATGAAGCTACACAATTTCTTGGAAAATGGTGTGGAGATAACTGCATACCTGGTTCTGGCTTGAATGCTCAAGATTCTGGTGGAGTTTTTTCGGACATAACAGTAACAACAACAACAACAGGCAATGTATATGGTTTTAATCCTGATGGCGATCCGGAAGCTACAGACATTAAAGCCATGCTCAGAGTAGTATATTTAAGTGGAAGCACAGATGTTCCTTTAAATGTTTCAGGTTTTAATAATTTTTCAAATAATACTTATTTACAGTCTTTTAGTCGACCTGTTAGCGATTTAAAAACTATAGGTGTTTCTTCTAATTTCTCTGCAGGAGAAAGAGACTATATATATGGGTCTTTTGCCCCATATTATGTAGTTCAAGATTCTTGGTGGGGCCAAGGAGGAATTGCATATGAAATTGATGATACAGGCAAAGTAACTAAATTTGACTACTTAAATTCAACTGACGGTAATCCTGTTTCAAAAGTAGAATTTTCAGAAAAAATAGAAGGTTCTGTTGATGATATAGCAATAGATGGAGATGCTTATTTATATGTTTTAAAAACTGAAGGGAAACCCAAAGATACAAAATGCACTTCTCCAGGATTATCAGTTTATAGTACTGATGGAACTTATTGGGAAACCTTCGATGGTGAAAATATACTTGTTAGTGTAAGTGGGTGGTTTAGATCTACAGATGGAGGACCTATACCTATAGCTGCTCCAAGTGAAGAAAATGATTATAGAGATGTTACTCTTCAACAAAAAATCTACAAAAATATTTATAGATATAAAGAAGCAGATAGTAGCCTTGGTGCAGAAGAACATAGAGGAAGTATGTTAACTGGTTATGACTATTGGCAAGGACGTATCCGTTGGCATAAAACGGGTTCTTCTAGTGGTTATGCCACTATGGATGATACTTTTTTCCCATCTGGCGATCCTAAAGTAGCAGCAATTAAATCTGAGTTAGCAGTTGTTAACGTAGCAGCAGCTCCTGTTACTTTCCCTGGAACAGAAGACCATTACATTGTAGTTAAAGGTGAAACAGACAAACATTCTGGATTTAATATAGAAGAAGATTCACCAGAAGTTGATTTCAAGATAGAAGGTTACAAACCAGTTATAGATGGTACACAAAAATATTTCAGAGCCCTAGGTAACATTGAATTAGATGACGGTGACATACTTACTAATTTGCGTATAAATAATTGCTTCAATAACACTGACGGAGGGATGCTTCACGATGAAGATTCAAACGGAGTTTCTAGTGGTTTTGCATCTAACATGTTTGAATCTAGCGCACATAATACAGTAGTAAAATGGTATATATATCAAGTAGAAGATAAAACAGAAAAGAATATTATAGGTCCAAGTGCAAATGCAAAAGTAATAAAAAAATGTCTTGATGGAACAGGGCCACTAGCAGAAAAGAAGAGCACCAGCAATAATACAATATGTGATTGTGCCTATAAATTTAATCAGCCAGGAAGATATATTGTTCAAGCCTCAATACAGTATTATTATTTTAAAGATCTTGGAAACACACTAAGACCAAAATATCTTAAAGAGAAAATCACCCAGTCTGCTGTTCTTTACACAGCTCCTTTCCTTGTAAATGTTTATGCTAAAGATTTAAAACTCAATGATTCTGATAGCTACATTACTAACGTAACATTAGAAAGTGAAAACAATAAATCAAGCCATGGAGTTGCTGATGGTATTATACCTGATTCTGGTTCAGATTTTGATACTTGCGAAGGTACTGAATTCGATAATAAATTCGGAGATTTAACAATTCAATTTGATGCTAAATTTTTTGGTTACAAACAAGAAAGTACTAATTCTTCTTTTGAAACTTACGATGGAATAGGTGTTTGGGATTACAATTATTACCAAGCAATCTACAAAAAAATGTTTGATTCTTATGGAATAGGAACTCAATATACTGATGAAAAACTTAGATTTTCAACATTAGGAAAATCTGATTACACAAATTCTTCTGTTCACGTTTATAACTATATAAATAATGATATTAGTGGAGGAGTGAGTGGAAGTAGCTATAATACAAACTATAATCCAGGTTTTGAAAGAGTTTGGCCAGATGGCACAAAAAATTATCAAGCAGGAACCAACGGCACTGGAGAAATATACAACTGTGACAAGGCTTTTATACAGTGGGTTCTCTACTTAAGACCTTTCCCGAAAAAGACTCCAAAATCTATTCCTCAAACAATTGTTGCAGATGATGACCCTAGAGAAAGAGGTTTAATAATTGCTAGTGGTACAATAATAGATGCCGGTTTAGGCGCAGAGTTTACTCATATAGCTGATGATAGAGGTTTAAATAGAAACTATCATGTTAAATTCACTATAAAAGATATAGATAGCAAAATCAATGTTCCTAGAGACCCAGAAAGATACTATATTGATTTGGAATTAATATATCCTCGTGTATTCTGGTTACTAGATGAAGAAAACGATTCAACAGGGAACAAAGTTTATCGAAGTAGTTTAGTTCCATATAATCCTCAGTTAGGTGAACCAGCACCCGCACCTGTTCATATACTAAGTGATTTAACACCAATTACCGAATCAACCAATAATCTATTCAATCAATCAACATCAGCCGATACTTCTGGAGGAGACAATATATTTGATTCGGCACCAGAAATAACTTTATGTGTTAGAGATTGTGTTCCACCAAAATTCCTTCATCGTGGAAATCCTTCATTATCTTCAGAACAAAGTGATTATTTCAATGTTTATGGAAGTGCTATTCAATTACCTTATTACGAAAGTACTGGTGATCCAATTATGGATGCTACTTTCGATTATGGTGTAGAAGACAATAATCCTTTTATGAGATTTGCCAGAGATTATACTCCTACAGATGTAATAGCTACTACCTCGGCAAAAACAGCATTAAATTTATACTGTCAAAACATAGATACTTCCGGTACTTATGTTAGTATATTCGATGGTACCGATGGTATGAAAAAATACGTTAAAAAAGAAAGTATGAGTGGTTATCCCAAAACACATGTCAGACAAACTGACTATGATAATAAAACTTTCTATACAAATAA
The DNA here is from genome assembly GCA_946407375.1 of uncultured bacterium. GTDB lineage: Bacteria > Muiribacteriota > Ozemobacteria > Ozemobacterales > Ozemobacteraceae > RUG334. The sequence goes on along the minus strand of CAMJNS010000056.1, from coordinate 1,510 downwards.
CGACTGGAAATTATATGTAACTTATAGAAATAAAATTGAAAAAATAAGTGCTTTAGCTCCTGATGTTCACGGCTCTTATAATATTACAAAGCCTATAAGTTCTGCTTCACTAGGAAATTATCCTTGGAAAATTAGCGTTGACAATTGGGTAGGTTCTTTAAGTTATACTATTAACGGTAAAGTATATGACGGATATGGAAAAGATGGTCAAGACTACGAACATTATCTATATTGCTCAGATGTAAAAGATAAAATTGATGGTAGTTTCCCAGAAGACTATGTTCCGACATCAACCCCAACTACAGCACAAACAATTGAGGTAGCAGCAAATAGATATTTGTCTAGATTGGATAATGACCCACCCTGTATAGGTGTTCAATTGATTTCCCAAAGCGATAACAGAAAATGGGATTTCCAACTAATAGAAGGTGTAAATGACAATAAAGCATTTGCAAAAACAGATTCAGATTTAGCTAAATGTACTCTTACAATTAGTTGTCAAGATTTAGCTGGTTCTCCAGTAGCTGGCTTTACTCCAGTTTCTTTAAGCAATGTTCATGGCTCAACAAATGTTTATGACCCATCTGGTTATACAAATCCAGATACTCAATCAGTTTCTGCACCAACAGCTAACTCATATATTGTTAAAACAGAAGATTATAACGGTACAGTTCCTGCATTTAGAAAATCTTCTCGTTTACTTATAAATGTTGATGTTTTTGACAATTGTGGATTTAAAGCATTAGCTTCTGGAAGTATTATTGTTAAAGACATAAAACAAAACAAAGTTTTAGCTAGTCATAATTTCACAGATAATGAAAGAGCAGCATCTCATAATACTGCTGGAAACATCATTAAATTTATAAAAGAACCAAGAGTTACTATTGCTGTAGATTTACCAACTGTTATAATGGATAATGACAAGCAAATAGAAGTTATTGTTTACGCAGAAGACGCAGATAACAACAAACGCCAGTTAGAATTACCTATTAAATTAACAGAAAGTTCATTTGACACTCATGTTATAGAACATAGAGAAAACAAACAATAATTCTAACAAAAACTGGAAAAAGACCTTCCTAGCAGAAGGTCTTTTTTTTATACTTATACTATGAAACAGAATTTAAAAATAAGACCTTGGCAAGAATTAGACTGCCGAATGATTTATGATTGGCGCATGAGCCCAGAAGTCAGAGCAAAAAGCTTTAACAATAAAGAATTTTCATATGAAGACCATAAGAAATGGTTTCAAAACTTTATGGCAAACAGGCTTTCCTTTGGCTTTATTTTGGAAGATTCTGCCAAACCTGTTGCTCAAATCAGATTTGATAAGACAAAAATTGATGGCTACTATAATATCTCAATTTCTACAGCACCTAATCTTTCAGGAAAAGGCTATGGAAATATTATTTTAAACTTGGCTTGCAAAGACGAAAATTTACTAAAAGTTGCTAAGTTTTTTGTAGCAGAAGTTTTTGACGATAATATTCCCTCCCAAAAAATATTTTTG
>CAMJNS010000055.1 GCA_946407375.1 uncultured bacterium | reverse complement strand
CGCTTCTTAGAGTTTCTTCGTTGTTGTATCCTAATATTGAAGAAACATTTTGATGTGCTTTTTCAATATATTTTGCTACTGCTTCACCATCTCCATTCCAAGTAGCTTTCAGAAGTTTTTCTGAATTTTGAAGAGCTTCTTCAACTTCAGCCCATTCACTAGCTTCTATAGCATTATCGAATTCACCCCTGATTTCACGATTTGGAATAAAAACTTCTCCATTTTCTTCATCATATCCTAGATAGCCTAGGTGGACAAGCAAGGTTAGAGCCTCATCTCTTCGTTTTATTGAATTGATATCATTTTCAAACCTTGAGACATTAGCACTAATTCTAGCTCCGCCCATTAATTCGAGAACGGTTTTTCTAATTCCGTTTATATCTAGATTTATAGGAATTCTTAAAGCTTCAAAAGAGGAAGTTGCAACCCAATAGCCTTGAAGCTTTCCACTATCCATAGCTTTAACCACAGAACGAGGGTTATAAAGGTGAACATTGCCAGGCATAAGGTAACCGTCATACCAAGCCTTTATCTCATCAAAATCTCTATTGAACTTGCTGCAAAGAGCTTTAACTTCATCTTCTGTAAAACCAAAATATTCCGCCAGCTTGTCAGGAATAATCATAGAAAACTCATCAAAATTATTCAAAGCTGATTGAGTATTATATCTTTTTACGGGCAATATACCAGTTATATAGGCAAGTTTAACATAAGGACGGTCTTTGAAAAGAGTTCTAAGAAGCTTAATATAACGCTCTTGAAGGTTAGAATCGTTTTTAAATTCCCTGAAAATCAAATCCCATTCATCTATTAAAACAATGAATTTATCGTTAGTTCTTTCATATATCTTATTTAATGCAAATGAAATTTCATCATCTTCTTCATCAATTATTTCTGGATATATTTTTTTCAAATCTTGAACAACAAGTTTGCTAAAGTTATCTAAAATTTGATTTCCATCGTCTGGATCTTTTGTTAATTGAGGTAAATTCAAAGCAATAACGTTATACTTATTCAGATGTTTTTCAAAATCAGGATTCTGGGCAATTTTTAGGTTGGCAAAAAGTTCCTTGGAATCACAGCCTTTGCTGTAATATGCAATAAGCATATCTATTCCCATAGATTTGCCAAAACGTCTAGGTCTGCTTATACACATACATTTCTGTTTAGTATCAAGTAGACTATTAGTAATTTCAATCATTCCAGACTTATCTACATAAATCTTGGAATTTAAAGATTCTTTAAAACCATCGTTGTTCGGATTTACATATATGCCCATAATGCTTACCTCATTGATTAGTCTAGCATAATCTAGTTTTTTAGGCAAACGAATGTAAGGGATTGCCAAGCGAAGCTTGGCGTGGTAAGTGATTAGTGGTGAGTGGTAGGTGCCAAGCAAAGCTTGGTAAGAGAGAAGGGAGAAGGGAGAAAAGAATGACTATTCGTTTGATGATTGATATTTTTTTGAAGACTGTTTGTTGGCTACCTGTGCCAAATCTAATAATCTTAAAGGAATAGTTACAAGAAACAAATCAGATTTTGAAAGCTTTGGAATCGATTTATATTCTCCAGAAGAAATTATTAATATTATTTCAAATTCTTAAAAAAAAGTTCTTAGAAAAAAAGCTTAAGGAAGGACCTTAGGAGAAAAAACTATCTTAGCCAACTAAAAAACGGCGGTATTTCTACCGCCGTTTTTTAGTTACTTATATCTTAGAAGTTGAAAGCCTGATCTTTTACAGCCATGTAAAGGATAGCCATCTTGATAGCATTTTCGAATGAATAGCTTTGAGCACCGCCATTCTTTGGCATAGCATCCATTACAGCAAAGGTTTCTTTGTTGATTCTGGCTTCCATGTGGTTGCCACTGAAGAACAAGCAGTCGTCTCTTTCTTCGATGCTGTATTCTCTGCCCTTAACTCTTTCGCGAAGAACATTGCCAGAAATTCTATAACCGTTTTCTTCAGCCTTGAAGCTTTCTTCGGTGAGATAGAATTTTGGTTTCTGCTTGTATGGGTCACCAGCAGATGGACAGAACATAGTGCAGTTTGCACATTCGTTACAGAAATCACCAATATTGAGAACCTGATTTGCTTGAGTAAGTCTGAAAGTGCCTTCTTTTTCGAGAACTATAGTACCCATTTTGTTTTTGCTCTTGTAAATTGGGTAGTCACCAGTCTTTACAGTGTAAGAACGATTAGCACGGTTTGGACATACACTTACACAAACGTTACATACGTCATTACAGAATAAGCAGCGACCAGCTTCAGCTTTTGCTTCTTCATCAGTAAGTTCACGAATAACAACTTTGTTTAGACCACAGCGATCTTTTACTGGAATTTCAGGTATTCTCAAGCCTTTAACTTTAGTTGCGCTTCTTCTCATACGTTCAGCAGCAGACAAGCCTTTGTCAACCTTCATTGGCTTAATTCCAAATTCCTGACCAGCTTTTGCAACTATATTCATAGCTGCGATACGACCGTCACCACAAGCCTTAACAACAGTAGCAGCACCTCTAGAAACGTCACCACCAGCGAATACATTTTCTAATGAAGTTTCGCCAGTTACTGGATTAGCTCTAAGAATTGCAGAATCTACGAAATCAACTTTAACGCCCTGACCAATAGCACTAATGATAGAAGTGCATGGAACATCAACTATAGCACCTTCGATTGCAACTGGTTTGCGGCGACCATCGGCACCCTTTTCACCAAGTTTCATCTTCTGAAGTCTCATTGCAGTAACTTTGCCATCATTTACAACAACTTCAACTGGAGCGTGGAGTTCAAGAATTTCAACGCCTTCTTCAGCGAGAGCTACGACTTCGTCTGGGTCTGCAGGCATTTCTGCTTTAGTTCTTCTGTATGCAAGAGTTACTTTTGTGCCATTGCCAAGTCTAAGAGCGGTTCTAGCAGCGTCCATAGCAGAGTTACCACCACCGATAACTACTACTCTTTCGCCCAAATTAACATCTTTACCACGTCTTACATCAGACAAGAAAGTAAGCTGATCAAGAACGCCCTGTGCATCTTCACCAGGAACGCCCATCTTCTTAGCAACTTGAGCACCAACAGCTACATATACATAGTTGTAAGCTTTTCTGATTTCTTCAAAGCGGTTAGCATCAATCTTTTCATTGTAGTGAATGTTTGCACCAAGACTAGCGATGAAATCAACATCTTTGCGAATTGCTTCATCAGTAAGCCTGAAAGCTGGGATAGCGTCAGAAATCATACCACCAGCGAAAGCCTTGGTTTCAAATAAGTCAACGCCAAAACCTTCTAATCTTAAGAAGTAAGCAGCAGCAAGACCTGATGGACCAGCGCCGATGATTGCAACTTTCTTGCCATTATCTTGACCTGGCTGTAAAGCTGGGCGGTTTTCGTTCTTAGCAGCGATGAAACGCTTGATTTCTCTGATGAGAATTGAGCTGTCATAATTCATACGAGTGCACTTGTGCTGACACTGATGATCGCAGATCATACCAAGAACATTTGGCATTGGGTTGTTCTTCATGATGACTTCGTAAGCTTTCTTGTAGTCACCCTTTGAAGTGTAATACATATAGTCAGGAATATCCTGTTCTACTGGGCAGGTAGTAAGACATGGAGCCTTAACACAATCGAAAGTTGGAAGTTTGCGACCAGTCTTTACTGAATCACCAGTCTTAGAATCTTTGTGATAAGCTTTGTTAGCAGGAGCAGCACCAGCATATCTGCGAAGATTGATTAGAGCAGCTTCTTTAACATCGTTCGTTCCAGCATCAGCATACTTAACGATGTATTCATCTATGTTAGAAGCACCAGCAGCATGCATAGCCTTAGCAACGTTTTCAAGAGTCTGAATCTGGCGAGCATATCCGCCTGGTTTCAAAATGTCAGAAGAAGCAGTTACTGGCTTAATACCGCAGGCAAGAATCTGATGCATATTATCGCAATTTGCACCAGCACTGAATGTAATATCGAGCTGACCGTTAAATTCGTTCTGCAATTTGGCAGCAAGGTTAATGCTGATTGGGTGCAAAGCACGACCGCTCATATACATGAATTTTTCTTTTTCTGGGAAAATAGTTTTATGGTTGCAGCTTTCAAGAGTGTTGGTAAGCTTAATACCAAAAGCAACGCCCTTTTCAGCAGCAGCTTTAGTCATATTCTTAAGAATTTCAACGCCATCTGGGTATTTAAGGTCGTGACCGAAAGCTTCATCTGGAACGTTAGTTTCGAAACCACAAATATCGTTAAGGATGTGGCGAAGCTGAGCAGGACCAAGAAGAGTTGGATTCAACTTAATAGTTGTATGATAACCACGTTCTTTTACAAGATACATAGCGATTTTTTCGATTTCATCTGGTGGGCAGCCATGCATTGTAGAAAGAGTAATATTATCTGAAAGTTTAGTTGGAATGTCGATTTCGTCAACTTGTGGATAATATTTCTTAACAGCCATGAGCTTTTCTTTGAGGTATTTTTCTGAATTAGCCATTTTGTCAAGGAATTCTTGAACATTTGGTTTCAAAACGCCTTCAAGATTGTAGCCAACGCTCATATTGAAAATGAAGCCCCTACCCTTTTCATTTGTCCAACCGAATTTGTGGCGGAGAATATGGAGCATTATCCAAGCATTCAAATATTCATCAAAACTATCTTCTAGTTTAAGTTCCTGAGACCATTCGCAGTTGTAGCCTTCATCCTGCATATCGATACAAGGCTTACTGATAATCTTACCAAGGTCATCCATAGTCTGAATGGTCTTGAGTTCCAAATATCTAGAACCACAAAGCCAAGCAGCAATCAAGTTCTGGGCCATCTGAGTATGAGGACCGGCAGCAACACCGATTGGGCTTTCCATAAACTGACCATATCTGGTCATTGTAAATGGATCATCTGCTTTTGGCTGGAAAAATAAATCTTTATGAATACCGAAAATCTGCTGAGTTTCGTCATATTCTCGTAAAATCCAAGAAGCGAGTTGTTCAATACCTATTCTGGTAAATTCTTTTGACATTATAATTCCTTCCTTTTTCAAAGGTTAGTTTTTCTCATCTCTATGAAATTGTAGCATAAACTTTTTATATATCAATAACCTTTTTTAAGTTAGACAAGACTAATTATTTTAAAGAGATAGGAATCATAAAAATCCAACATTATCTTTAAAATTAGTTTGATTCAAAAAAATTTTTGATAAAAAACAAACACCTACAAAAAATAATTGAAAAATAAATACCTTCAGTATTCTTTTCTTACTTTTGCCATTGCTTCTGATGTTGTTTGGCTTGAAAAACGAAAGTAGCAAGATTTGTTTCACGATTAGGCTGAATACTTCCATCGTAAACCATATCAACGTAAGGAATTTTCCCTCTTGCATAAACTTTTAAAATAGAACTTGCTACAGTACTAGGCATACAAGTAAATGGCATAACATTTACGATACCATCAAAACCATCCTGCATAAAAGAAAGAGCCGCACCAATACTCAATATGCTTTCGCTCTTAATATGATTTGAAAACTTATCGCCAACAGCTTCTAATATGTGTTTTGTAGAATGATCTTGTCGATTTTTGAGTATTCTGGAAAAAGGCTGCATTAAAACTTTTGTAACCAATGCCTGATAGCTGTATGCACCCAAAGAAGCAGCCGTATCTAAAAAATTACTAAAGCTTTTTTCGTTTTTAACTGCTTCAACAGAATAACCAAGACTAGTATCTGCGGTATATGAAATCCACTCAGAGATAGAGGAAATATAGCCTTCGCAACCCATAGCTTCCAAATGCCTAATCAAATTCTGATTCGAACTTTGATGAACTCTGACAAATATTTCCCCCACAATACCAATCAAAGGTCTTTTTTCATCGTTCACTTCAATGTTTTCAAACTCATGAGCAGCTTTTCTAGCCTCTTTAAAAAGCATTATTCCGCCGCCAGACCTAATAGCTCTAACAGCGTTATCAATAGCTTTGAAAAATACTTTGTCAGTTGTTCCTTTAACCTTTTCGTAAGGGCGAATACGCCATCTAGCCTTTTCTAGAATATCTTGATAAACAATAGCCTGACAAACCAGCATTTTAAAACCCATAAGCAATTCTGGCTTAATTAAACCTCTGCAACTGTAGCTATCTTCACAAGTTGGCGAAATTATAGGAATATCAGAATAACCGTATTTATCTAGTAAAATTCTGTGAAGCTTATTATATTGTCCAAAACGACAAGGACCTTCTGCTTCTGGCATAAAGAAAGCTATATCCTTCTTTAAGTCTGCACCTTGTTTTTTCAGAATTTCAATCTGATTAAACATATCGCCGGTTGTCACAATACAAGGGAAGCACTCTTTTCCAGAAGTATTTTTCTTACCAAATAAAAGCCCTGCTTCTGTGCAGGTAGGCATAATTTTAGTTTTAACCCCAATATTATCGAAACAAGCTGCCAAACATACGACTCCGTCACACATATTAGGCATAAACATCGTTCTAGAAGTTAAAGGAGCTTCACTCTTGTGAGGAATAATATTTATACTTTGTGATTTCTGAATTGCCACGCCTCTTTTAGAGGATTGCAATGACGATGAATAATCTAAGGTGGCAACTGATTTTTGGTTCTTAATTGCATCAACAAAAGCAAGAAGCCTGGTTTCAACCCCTGCTCCAGCTGAATGTTCATCTAGTTCCAGTTCTAGATATGGTCTATGAGTTTTATTCATTTCGTGATTAAAGAAATGAAGGATAAAAGAGTCTGGGCCACAAGAAAAACTAGTTAAATACAATCCGAATAAACGTTTATCGCTATTAATAAATTTTGCAGCACGTAAAATTTTATTTCCAAAACCCCAATACATATTTTTGTATTCCTCTTCTATTTCTTGATTACTTAAATCAATAAATTCTTGGGGAATAGCGTAAACACCTAATCTGCTAAATGTTGCGAAAAGATTCAAATTAGTTCTTGAGTCATATGCGCTATAAGGTCTACCTAAAACGATTATAGCTGGCTTATTTCCAATATTCTTGAGAACTTCATTACCAATTTTATAAAGCTGTTCTTCAAAATCGTCATAAGCTTTCCAGGCTTTATTATAAGCTTTTTCAAAAAGAATAGAATCAAATCTTAATCCAAGCCTGTTGAACTCTCTAACAAATGCTTTTTCCATAGCTTTCAAGCCTTTATTTATATAAATAGCAGGTTTTATTATTTTTTTACTATCAAGATTCAAAGCGGCTTGTAGCATATAAGTATTGGATTCAACGTAGGGACAGTAAAAAGAAAAATCTTTTCTATCAGAATTCATCTCAATCATCATAGGCATAAAAAGGAAATCGCAATGGTCTTTTAAAATAGCTGCATGCCCATGAGAAATTTTTACAGGGAAACAAGCCTCGCAAGTCATTGAGGCAATACCTACATTTACAATTCTTGTGTTGGTTTCAGGAGATAATAAAATATCAAATCCTAAATTGTGCAAGAGATGAACCCAAAATATTCCAAGCTGATGAAAGCTTAGAGAACGTGGAATACCCAGAGTGATTTTTTTAGGTTTTATAGTTGTGGTAGTCGAGGTAGATGTTATTGCGTCAAATGAAAAAGAAGCGATACCATCTTTTATTGTGGATTGCCAAGCCTTCGGCTCGCAATGACGGTTTGATTGAGTATTGAGAATTGTCACATCTCTTTCAGAGGTTCTCATTAACGGTTTATTATAAGTTGTTGAGGGTTCATCTAAAACCCGATATAAACCTTTGATGTTCTGGTAAAAGAGAATTTGGCGTATTTTACTATAATCAGGAGTTTTTTTAACTGCTTGGCTGCGAGATTCATACATTCCACATTCGCCACCATAAATAGCAATTTCATCTCCTATTTTATAGATTTGAAGTTTGCATTGGTTATGACAATTGGGATTTCTGTGGCAAATTTCTTCGCTGTGAGAGAATTCTTGATTGATAATACTCCAGCCTTTGAATTTTGATTTTATATTTGCATTATCATCTTGTTGATTTAATGTTTTCATTTCGTCCATAGCGTGAAGAGCAGCTCCAATGGCTCCCATAACTTCTCTATGAGGAAGAGTTGTTATAGGTTTATTTGTTATATTTTCAAAAGCTGCAACTACAGAACGATTTAGTGATGGGCCTCCCTGAAAGCTAATATTATTACCAATTTTTCCATCTTGAACCACTCGATTAAAGTAATTATGAACAACAGCTTGAGATAATCCTGCCAACAAATCTTTAATATCTCCGCCCATTTGAAGATATGACATCAAGTCAGATTCCATATATACAGTGCAACGCTCAGTAAGTCTATATGGAGCTTTGGCAGCCATTGCAAGACTTTCATATTCGCCATCAATGTTTATCCCTAATTTATTTGCTGTTTCTTCTAAGAAACTGCCTGTTCCAGCAGCACAAACCTTATTCATCTTAAAATCAACAACAAAACCATCTTTCAAAGAAGTATATTTGGCATCTTGTCCACCCAATTCAAATATTGTGTCTATTTCTGGTGCAAAGAAAGTAGTACCTCTTGCGTGAGCTGTAACTTCATTAACAACATCGTCTGCTCCTGCAAAAAGAGCTGCAACTTCTCGACCAGAACCCGTTGTTCCAACGCCTAAAACATTGACTCTATCAATATTTATACTATCTATGCAATTTTTAAGAGCCTTTTTAATAGCAATTACAGGTTGCCCCTCCGTAGGAATATATCTTTTGTAAACAACTTTACCTTCAGGTGTAATTAAAACAAGCTTTGTGGTTGTAGAACCAATATCGAACCCCATATAAACATCAACAATACCCTCACCATTAGGCAATCCTTCGGCAACTCCACATTCCACAAAGGGTTTGATTTTTATTGTTAAAGGTTCCGTTCTAGCTGCTTTAAAAGCACTAGAAGTCTTTAATTTAATAATATCTTTTGAAGTAATTATTGGTGACCGATAATTAATTTGAATAGCATTAAGAACTACCCCTAAAGCACCAACTGAAGTATGATGATTAGGAACAATAATTCTCATTTCCAAAATATCTTCAAAAGATTTTTTAGCCAACTTATTAGAAGCATAACCACCGATAAAAGCAACAGGTTCTTCTAACTTTCTATTCGAAATCAGTGTTGAACGATAATTTCTCGCAACCCCATGATGAAGCCCAGCAATAATATGTTTTATTGGAATTCCCTTATTTTGCAAATGAATCATATCAGATTTAGTAAATACAGTGCATCTGCATGCCACATTTGCAGGATTATCAGACTCAGAGCCTAAATCTATAAATTTCTGTAATATTGATTCTATGCGTTTTTGAGAATCTGTTAAGGAAATCAAATCGGTATCATCAGAAAAAATACGCTCTGCTTGCTGATCTATAAAGCTACCAGTTCCAGCAGCACAGGCTTCATTCAATTTAAAATCATTTAAAATAAAACCTTCTTTAGAATAAGAAAGAAGCAGTAAAGCAGAATCATGACCGCCAATAGATATTAGAGTTCTAGCTTCAGGCATCAGGGCAAACAAACCTTTTGTTTGTGCAGTTGTTTCTATTTCAAAATATGCACCTGTAGCCTCTGCAATAGTCTTACCATGAGTGCCAGTAAAAGCAATTCTTTCAATATTATTTATACCGTATTTTTTTTCTAGGGAATCTAAAAGTTCAGCACATATATCTATCGTTTTGCCAAAATGGCGATAGTATGGTAGTTCTTCAATAATGTCTCCATTATTATTACAGACTACCGTATTAATACTGACCGAACCAATATCAAAACCAACGTTGACTTTTCCCATATTTTAAGAACCTATAAAACTCTCTTACCAACCAGCATCCTCGTCACTTACAGTCGGTAAAACAGATGGGATAGCTTGATTTGATTCCGCATTAGTCTTTTTATCTTCTGTTTTAGAAGGAAGAGTCTTTGTTTTAGAAGCGGTTTTGTTTTCAAATACTTTATTCACTTTATCTGTTGGATCAGGCATAGCAACCGCTGGAGTAGGAGTATTAGAAAGAGTCTTAAACTGTGGTTTAGGCATAAGTCTTATGCTTCCATCATAATTTATAAGTAAGTCTCCATCTGCCGTTGGACAAGGCTTTTTGAATATACTACTTCCGTTAGCAAGCCACAAATTTTCACTAGAATCAGCTCCTAAACAAGCTGCATATGTTGTTCTAGATGAGAAATCACTTTTATAAGTTACAAAAATACCATTTCTATGGGAAGATAAACCATATATATCACCCAATTCTTTCATCCAAACGACTTCGCCAGAATCAATATTAAAACAACGAAGCGAAACTTTATCAGCAACAATTAGACGAGAACCTATTTGAACTGCTCCTACAAAATCTTTTTTAATTGAACTTGTCCAGGATTTTCCTGTAAGAAGAGACAAATAAGCAATTGTTGTATAAGATTGATTTGCTAATAAAACTCCTTGATCTAACGCCTTTACAGCAATAAAACCTTTAGCGTCGTTTTTGAGTAATACTTTACCTGTTAATTGATCAACAACGATGACTTCACCTTCTGAAGAAGTTAAAATACAAGTGTTTTTAACAAAAAGAGGAGTTTCTTTGCTAACAATTTCTTCCAAATTCCAAAGATCTACTCCGTCTTCTAAATCATAAGCAGAACATTTCCAAACAGGGTTTTTAATATCTTTGTAGCCATGAATTGCTATAAGAACCTTATCTGATGCATAGTTCTTCATTCCATCAAGAACAGTGACATCCCAAATTTGCTTGCCTGTCTGAGGGTCTATGCAAAAAATACTTTTTCCACTCATCTGAGTGACACAAGGAGTAATCTTTTTTGCTATACTATTATTATTTTGTGAAAGAACAGGAACATCACATTTAAACGGTGGTAGTTCAAAAAGGTCGTTGGAAGGAACTTCCCAAATTACCTTCAAATCTACAGAAGAAAAAGCTCTTAACATTCTACCGTGATCAGCCATTATAATTTTGTCACCAATGACTATAGGATCAAAAGGCAAATGAGGAAGATTAACACTTTCAGCAACTTTTTGTCCTTGAGCATTTATTAAATAAAGCTTATATAAATTTTTCCCTTTATTTCCGCCCCAAAAAACAAATTTACCGGAAACAGGTATTGGATCAGAGAGAATTTTGTCGTCAAATTCTGTTTGCCAAATTGCAGAAGTTGCTTTTTCTGTAGTAAAACTCAAATAATAAATAACAAGAATAAGTATGATTAAAATTATTCCAATAAGGCGTTTTGACATTTTAAAGACTCTTTACAATATTTTCTATTAAAACAATACAATCATCTGGCTTTATTTTACTAGTATTTAAAACCAAATCGTAGTTGTGTGGATCATTCCAATCAGCATCAAAAAAGTCTGATACGAAGTTTGCTGAAGCTTTATCAAAATCATGAATTAGTTTTTCTGCTCTTTGTTGGTCTGATTCAGGATCTTCACCAGGTTCATAATCACTATCTTTATCATAAAACCTGCCGCCAGCCATTTCTTCTTTTATAACATGAGCCAATCTATCTTCATAATCAGCTATAATTCTAATATGTAAAGACTTTTTATAATTTTTTAAAATATGGCAACCACCTCTGCCTAAGAATACAGCATTGTTTTTATCAGCAATTTCTTTAAAAACTTGCCTTAAAACTTCGTAATAGTCTTTTTCTTTAAAGTTTTGTTGAGGATAAGAAGTAAACATTTCACTAGCATCCCAGTTTAAAGAGCCTAATCCAAATGGATGAAAAACCATACCACCTTGCGCAAGACTAGAAAGAGCTTCTTGGAAAAAAACTCCTATTCTATTATAGGTATTCTGGTCAAAATGCTGTAACTGGTCTTTTTCTTTTCCCATCTTTTCAGCAATAGCATTGATGATTTGCTGATCATAACAAGTGTAACCTAATCTGTCAGCAATTTTTAATGCTATATATGTGCCAGAAGCACCTAATTCTCTTGATACAGTAAGGATAGCCATATGTTCTCCTTCTCACACCTTTAATATTTACTATTTTGTAAATACTATATTATTCAAAATAATCTACTACTTTATTTTATTCTAACATTATTTATGTAAGTTTGTTAATATGTTATTTTTAAATAACTTAGGTCAACTCTCAGTACAATTCTCAAAGCAAGTATCCCTTTTCTTGATAATAAATAGATTATATGTTACCATTTCAAAATGATATGTTCCTTAGGAGATTTCGATGCGTACCGCAAGTTTTGGTTATAAAACTCATTTTATAATTTTGTTTGTTTTGGCATTTGCTCTAGTTTCTCAAACAGCTCTTTTAGCTTCATCTATTGTTGAATTTACTGCTATTGGGAAAATAGAATCTCTCTATAAAGATAGAGCTAGTATGAAAGTCTTGTATATTATCGCTTCAGATACAGAAAACTTAAATGTTGCTACAGGTAGCTGGATAAGTTTTGATATTCCCAAAGGGAATGTAGACAAAGCAAGTCGTAGAGAAAAGGCTATTGGCTACGGCAGTGTCGTAGAAGTTTCTTTGATTGGGAATGTTGCTACAGAATATGAATTAGATGAAGATGAACAGGGAGATAAAAAGCTATCAACTTCTTCTTCCTCAAACACTAATGTTTTACTTTGGACAGCCCAGTCTTGCAAAAAAGTAAAGAATCCAAAAGATTATTTACCTGAAAGTGAAAAAGACAATTCCAAAAAAGGCAAAAAAAAGAATAAAAAGGAAAAAGAAAAAGAACCAGTAAAAATATGGACTCAAGAAGAAACAGTCAGAGGAATTGTTCTTATTAAAAATGATAAAATATATCTAAAAGAAGAACGCCTTGGCAAAAGAGACAAAGGTCTAGAAATACTTTCTGAAGAATGGAATGACAAGTTAAAAGAATTACCTAGTCAGAAAGTTGTTCTTCACGGAATTACTCATAGAACAGGAATAGGTTCTGGAACTATGGATGTTCATAATGTTCTCAAGGTTTATCCTAAATGAAAGGTTCAATTAAAGTGAGAATAAATAAAATAGTTGCTTTGTTTTCTATTTGCGCATTGATAGTATTTCCAGGCTGTTTTGGGAAAAAGAAAGATAATAAGCCAAAAGTTTTTTCTTTTGAAACTTTTCATAAAGACAGAGGACTTCCTACCGAAAAGATAACCTGCTTAGCCGCATTAGGCGATAAAATCTATGCAGGCTCTAGAAAAGGTTTACTAATTTATGATGGTGTTAACTGGGATATTAGAAACAGAAAAAATACCAACAGTTTAGGCTCTGATGAAATAGTTTCTTTACAAGCTTTAAATAAATATCTTTGGATAGCCACAGATAATGGTGCTTGTCACTATAATGGAATAGCATTTGAATCAATTTATACTGGTGGAAGAGCTAGAGCTGTTACCGGAATGAGTAGCAATCAGCATGCTGTAGGAACTGCTTTCGGCGTTCTTGTAAACGGGAGCAATAATGGTGCAAGCATTGGACAACATGAAATATCAACCATGTTGTATGACAAAGGACACCTTTGGATAGGCACAAGAAACGAAGGAATGTTTAAATTGGAAGGTGGAGCTCGTCAATATAAAGGAGCCGCAAAAACCATTATGGGCTCATCTTTAATTGATGTTCCAGCAAGCCCTGCGAACTGCAAATTACCAGGAAACTTAATAAAAGCACTTGTTTCTTACAAAGGTTATATTGCAGTAGGTACAACTGGTGGTCTTTGTATTACAGATTTTGCAAATCATTATGATGTATATACTGCTGAACATAAAGAATTTTTCCAGAGAAATGGCAGAATAGTAGAAGAAACAGTCAGCGGAAATAGCAAAATTCCAGGAAATAAAGTTTTCGCCCTAGCAACAACCGATAATGATGAATTGCTATTTGTAGTAACCGACTTGGGGTTAGGTATTTTAAAAGATAAGGAATGGCTTGATGTCGAAAAGATCATTCCTGGCTTACCAACCATGGGATTATCTTCTGTTGCTTGGAATGAAGGTAATCTTTGGTTAGGAACAGAAGAAGATGGCATTATTAAAGTCAATAAGCTTTCTGACTTATATGCTGATGATGAAAAGAAATAAATAATTTATAGCTGTTGGTATATATAAAACCAACAGCTATATTGTATATAACCACAAAACTAGATTAATATAAAAATGACAAACAAATCCTATAAAAAAATCTTTTTTATTATTGCTTCAGTTGCTGGTATGGCAGCTATTTCACAAATTCTTAATGCTCAAACAGCCTCTAACACAATAGAAATTATGGCCAAAACCGCCTTTAATGCTACAGATACAGCTGTAGCATCAGGTTCTGCAATATTAGACCAATTACTAGGCGGACAAGGAACTTACTGGCTAGCAACCCTAGGCGGTGGTGGTATTGCTGGTTGGTGTGTCGGATTTACTCTTAAAAAAGTTGCAAAAATAGTAGCTATTTTTTTAGGTATTACTTTTATTACTTTGCAATATTTAGCATATAAACATATTATTACCGTAGACTGGAATAAAGTTCAGAACGCTGTCGACAAACAACATCTAGAACAGTCTGCCCAAGGTTTTATGTCTGTTTTAACATATAATTTACCCTTTGCAGGCTCATTTGTAGTAGGTTTTTTACTAGGTTTCAAAAAAGGCTGATTGGTTTATTAAATTAATGAATATTGCAGGGCTAAAAAACTCTGATCAAATAAGAGATTGGTTTGCCAAAGAAAGACTGAAATTAAGTGGAAAAGGCGTATGGTTACAGGGTGGCGAACCAAATACCTTAAACTCGGAATTATTTAAATCTGCTTCGATAAAAGTTTTATTTGTCAGGTTATCTGCTTATTCAGATGTTTCAACAGGAATAACCCATTCTTACCTTTACCAAATGGGAGCTTCTGTTAAAGATTGCTACATAGATATGGCATTTTTGCCTCCTGAACGAGATGAGCAATTAATGCGAGAAGCAGGCATTCCGTTACTTTTAGGCACCACATCTAAAGAACCTGCATACAATTTTGATGTTATCGCTATAAGCAATTCAGTTCTTCAAGAGTTGATTAATCTTCCTGCTTTGCTAGAGTATTCTGCTATTCCTCTTTCAAGAAAAGAAAGAAGCTTAAAAAAGGCTCCAATTATTCTAATGGGAGGTAGCAACTCCTGCACTCATTCAATACTTCACGGTGAAGTAACTTTAAATGGAGAAGAAGGATTAGTTGACGGAATTTTAATGGGCGATGGAGAACAAGTTTTTGCAGAAACAATAAGCCTGATTCGTGATAATAAGACTTTAAAAAGAGAAGATTTGTTAAAGCTATTAAGAAATAGAATCCCTAGTTTTTATGAGCCTTCCTCTTATGAGCAAATTTTTGAGAATGATATATTAACAGCTATTAAACCTCTTGATAATGCACCTTTTCCTGTTAAGAGCTCAAAGACAGCCTGTAAAGAAGATTCTGAAACATTTATCGGTGGACCTGTTTTATATGAAGCTGCTGGTGCTTCTCATGTAATAGTTTCTGCTGGTTGTCCATCATTTTGTTCTTTTTGCAAAGAATCATGGGAACAAAAACCATATAGAGAACAGAGCTTTAAATCGGTTTTTAATGCTGCTTTAAAACTAAAAGCCAGTATGGGTTTAAATGAAATTGCTTTGATGACATTCAATGCAAATACCTGCAGCGATGTTTTTTATATAGTTAGCGAGCTCGGTAGCTATTTCGACAGAGTTTCTATAAAAAGCCAAAGATTTGATGCTATAGTTAATGCGCCTGAACTATTAGACTTACAATTTGATGCAGGAAAGAGAACTTATACCTGCGCTATGGAAGGCATAAGCAATTCAATGCGAAAGCTCCTTCAGAAAAACCTTGACGAAGAAACAATTTTAAAAGGTATTGATTTGCTTATGCAAAGAAATATGCGCCAAATGAAAGTTTTTCTAATTCTAACAGGTTACGAAAAAGAAGAAGATATTAATGAATTTAAGAGTTTTTTAGATAAAATAGGAACAAGAACTCAAACAGGTAAAAACAAACCAAAAATTACTTTTTCTTTTGCAGTGCTTTTCAGAGCTCCCCAAACTCCAATGCAATTTGCTGGCAAACGTGCTGATTCTACACAAATAAAAAAAATATTGGAAAGTCTTTGTTCTTCAATAAAGACTTCTGGCTATGAAGCTAGAATCAGCTCAGGTGTTGAAGATGCGATACTATCAGAGTATATTGCATATTCAGACAGACGTTATACAAAGATTCTAACTGAGGCTTCAATAAAATATGGTGCAAGGTATAGAGGAGAAATAGATACAAAGCTATTAAAAATCTGGCAAAATCTTTTAAATCAATATAAATTACCTGTCGTTTCTGAACAGAATAGAAATTTATCAACTGTCCTGCCTTGGGATGATGTTGATACTGGTATAAGCAAAGAATATTTATATAATACTTTCGAAAATGTCAAAAATGGGAAAGAAATAAGACCCTGTTTGGCAAAGCCGTGGGGCAATGCATCTTGTGCTGGTTGTGGAGCCTGTGATAGCACAGAATACAGAAATAAACTACATAAAATGGGACCTGATTTAGCAAACAAAAAGCTAATAATTTCTAAAGATAAAAAAAGAACAACCAGTTGGTTTAGTTTCGAGATTCCAGAAAAATGGGCTTATTGCAACAGAGATTTTATAAAAGCCGCTTTTGCTAGAAGATTAATGCTAGATAACAAAGATACGTCGGAATCTTTCTTAAAAGTTGACATATTAGAACCTGAAATATTCAGTTATGGTAAGGCTATTGCCAAAGTTTCTTTTTCTAAACCTGTCAGTAAAATTGAACCAATGCTTTATACCGATGATATAAATAACATTAGATTGATTACACCTAAGAAAAAAGAAGAAGAAACAGTTTTCCCTGCTGTTCTTAAATTGACTGGAATAGAAGATACAGTCACCTACTCTCGCGAAATAGATGCTCTTCTGACTCGTTATTCTTTAAAAAACCAAAAACAAAGAGCAAATGGTTGGCTAAATTGGCAAATTAATGCTGGCCAAGCAAAAAAAGCAGGAATCTCTAAAATTAGTTTAAATGAAGAAAATGGTTCAGCACAGATTACACTGATTAAGTGGCCAGAAGTCTTTTTATTAAACAAGCTTTCGCGAGAAAAACCTTATTATATAAGTTCATTAGGAGAATTAGATGATATCTTTGAAAAATAAAATTAAATCTAAAAAAGCAATATTAGGTGTTATTGGATTGGGATACGTCGGATTACCCCTAGCTGTAGAAGGTTCAAAATCAGGTTTTTATACTATTGGTTTTGAAATAAATCAAAATAGAACAAATATGATAAACCAAGGTCAAAATTATATTAATGACGTTAATGACAACGATCTTACTTATCTTGTAAAGAAAGGAATGCTTAAAGCAACATCCGATTTTAAAGAAGCAATAAAATGTGATTGTATATGTATATGCGTTCCAACTCCTTTAGATTTACATCAGCAACCAGATACAAGCCATATAAAAAGAGCCACAGAAAGTATTACTCCTTACTTACATAAAGAAATGCTAATAATATTAGAATCGACGAGCTACCCTGGAACAACAGAAGAACTAGTTAAACCCATATTAGAAAAATCCGGTTTAAAATGTGGCAAAGATTTCTATCTAGCTTTTTCACCAGAACGTGTAGATCCAGGGAATACAATTTACAAAATAAATAATACTCCTAAAGTAGTTGGAGGTTGCACAAAAAAATGTACAGATTTATCGGTCACGCTGTACAAAGAACTATTAAAAACACCAATATTTAGAGTATCTTCACCTGCCGTAGCAGAAATGGAAAAAATATTAGAAAACACATACAGAAATATTAATATAGGCTTAGTTAATGCACTTGCTATCCTTTGTAATAAAATGAATATCTCTATTTGGGAAGTTATAGATGCTGCAAAATCTAAGCCATATGGTTTTCAAGCTTTTTATCCAGGACCTGGACTTGGAGGTCACTGTATCCCACTAGACCCATATTATCTTTCTTGGAAAGCAAGAGAATATGGTTGCCATACCACTATAATAGAATCTTCAATGATGATTAACGATAAAATGCCTGAATACTGCGTTGAACGTGCAGGAAAAATATTAAATAGATTAAAAAAATCATTAAACGGTTCTAAAATACTTATTTTAGGAGTTGCATATAAACAAAATATTAAAGATTATCGCGAAAGCCCGGCTATCAAAGTAATAGAAAAATTAATAGAGATGGGATCCGAAGTCTGTTATTATGACCCTTTTGTAGAAAAAATTGAATATGAAAATATAAGTTTAAAAGGAATAACTAACCTAACTCCCAACATTATAAAAAATAAAGATTTAATAATGATAACAACAGCTCACTCTAACGTAAATTATAAACTTGTTCAAAAATATGCTAAAGCAATTTTTGATACAAAAAATGTAATGTGTAATATTACACCAAGAGACAATATAGAAGTATTATAAAAGCATCGAAGAGAGAATATTGTGTACACAAAATTTTAAAAGTTTGAATAGAAGCAAGTTATACCCAAGCTTAAAGTTTACATAATACTGATGATATTACTAGTTGTCTTTTTGTTCGGTTTACATAATATTTATGATTTTATTTAAATTCAATGTTTCACGTGAAAAAATTACATTATTTCATACTAAAAATAATAAACCTAGATGATTTTCTCTCAAAAAGCACCTAGGTTTACATAATATTATTACAATTTAAACATTATTACAGATCAGAAGATATTATTGTTCCACCGCCTGCTACCCAGTCTTCAAGGTATAAAACCAATGCTTGACCTGGAGTTATTGCTCTAACTTTATCTTCGAATTCAACTTTTATCTGGTTTTCATTTATATATGAAACTTTGCAAGCTTTTGAATCTTGCGAATATCTTACCTTAGCATGATAAATTTTGTTTTCATCAAAACGACTTTCACCCATATATTGTAAATTATCAGCAATTAAAGTTTTACTAAATAATTCATCCTTTTTACATAGCTTCACCTCACCAGATTCAGCGTTAATACCACAAACATAAAGCGGATAACCTACTGCTATTCCTAAACCTTTTCGCTGACCAATAGTATATTTAACCGTACCTTCATGTTGCCCTAAGATTTTACGATCTAGAGAGATGAAATTTCCTTTTTTCCCTAATGAACCTGTTTTGCTTTCAATAAAGCCAGCATAATCACCATCATCTATGAAACATATATCCTGACTATCCTTTTTATTTGCAACAGACAACCCTATTTCTTCTGCAATTTTTCTAATTTCTTTTTTATCATAATCGCCGACAGGCATAAGAGTATGGGCTAATTGCTCTTGTGTAAGGGAATAAAGAACGTAGGTTTGATCTTTTTCGCAAGTTTTAGAATTTTTTATTGTATATCTGCCATTATCTAATTTTATTAATCTAGCATAATGACCAGTAGCAATATAATCAGCTCCTAATTCCTGGCAGCTTTTTAAAAATTCACCCCATTTTATTTGACGATTGCATATAACACAAGGGTTAGGAGTCATTCCTCGTAAATATTCTTTAACAAAACGATTAACAACCTTTTCTTGGAAGGAGTCATAAAAATTCATCACATAATGCGGAATACCTAAAGTTTTTGCAACTTTTTGTGCTTCTAATATGTCATCCACACCACAGCTAATATCATCGCTATTTCTTTCCTGTTCTTTGGTTCTCCACAATTGCATCGTAGCACCAATGACTTCATAACCCTGTTGTTTCAAAAGATATGCACAAACAGAAGAATCTACGCCACCAGACATTCCGACTATTACTTTTTTCATTTTATATCTCCCTGTAAAATCAAAGATATAATACCACAACAATTTATAATTACCTAGTAATTAGGGGAAACACAAACTTTTTAGTTGTTGATGAGGCTTTGGTTATTAGTAAAAATTATGACAATTAAAGCGAGAAACTCATGAAAATTTATGTACAGTATTCCATTGCCTGATTTTGTTTTAAAGTATTGCAGATAAAATCAGCACACCTGTAGCTATACAAAGAATTGTCG
>CAMJNS010000054.1 GCA_946407375.1 uncultured bacterium | reverse complement strand
GTCGAGCTTGGTAGAATACTTAAAGTCTATTTGATCTTCTTCATAAATTTGCAAAGAGGAGCTGAGTTATGGTAATAACTTAGCTCTTTTATTTTTTTAGATACTTGCATACTAGATTAGGATGATTGAAATGGAAATATTAGGACAACACATACCTGAAAATATACTGATAGTCAGGCTGATAATTGCAGCATTGTTAGGTGGGCTAATCGGGTTAGAACGTGAATACCATGGTCAGCCTGCAGGTTTAAGAACTCATATTATACTTTCCCTTGGGGCTTGTTTAGCAATGTGTATTTCCATTAATTCATCTTACTATGGAACTGAAGGGGACGTTGAAAGAATCGCTGCTCAGGTTGTTTCTGGTGTCGGTTTTCTTGGGGCTGGTGCTATTTTTAAATATGGTGGCGGCGTAAGAGGTTTAACTACTGCTGCATCTATATGGACAACCGCAATGATAGGTATGACGGTTGGTTCCGGAATGAATCTTGTTGCAATTTCTTGTACAGGTCTAGTGCTTTTTACATTAATTATAATGAATAACTTTGAAAAAAGTTTTATTCACGAAAAAATTACAAGAACAATTGTTATTAAGGGAACAGATCACCCAAGATTTTTAGAAGAAATAGAAAATCACATGAAAAAATTTAAAATATCTGTAAAAAGCACTAGTTTTTCTAAAGATGTTTTAAAAAATCATATAGAAGTTAAATTAGTAATAAAGATTTTAAATGATACGGACTTAGATTTGATTATAGCGGATATACAAAAAATTGAAGGTGTGGAATCATTAAGTTGCTTTAACGAAGCTGGTTGATTAGACTCGCATATATAAAAAAATAACCTTCGTTTAAACGAAGGTTATTTTTTTATTTGTAGTTAATTTTCTATTATTTTATTACTCTGTTTGTTTTCTGTTTCATTATTATCATCTTCAACATTTTTGTCATTCACTTCTTTTTCATTATCTAAAGAATCATTATTGTCATCGATTTGTTTTTTCTTTTTATTTGATAAAGCTTTAGTTTTATAAGAAGGCGTGTCTTTTCCAACAATTCCATAAGCTGTTTCTTGTCCAATTTCACCTAGATTCCCAAAGCTTGAAGGATCTTTTCCCCAAAAAGCTTCAACTCTATTTCTTAAGATGCTTTCTCCAAATAGGGGAACTTGGAGTTGTTGTCCGGATTTTAATTCAAAAACTTTTCTATAATGGTCTTTAACCCAGGCACTACCTCTATTTTTCATCGCAAAAAAAATGCCGTTATCTGGTGTAGCTTCAATTAGAAAATGACCATAACTATAACCTGCATTACAATTATTTGCTATAATATTGATTGAATTTGTTGCTGTTTCATCTGAAGAAAATTCGAAACGACCACTTAGTGGAATAAAAGAACTCTTAGAAATTTTAAAAACTGTTCCTGGATAAGCTTTAACTAAATGCCCATCTAGCATAAATGATGTGTTTGAAGCATTATTAATATCTGGTATCGAAAAAATAATATTATCAGGTAGTTTGGATAGAGTATTCTGTATATATTTGCTGCTTCCTGGTAACCTAATTAAGTAATATCCATTTATATTGATGGGCAAAGAAATTGAACTAGCAAAGAGGCTTTTCGTAATACATAAAAACAAATATAGGGTAATTAAAATTGATATTTTATTTGCTTTCATCTTTTTCTGTCTGTTCTATTTTTGATTTATCCTCTAGTGCTTTTTGTTTTAGAAATTTAGAAATTAAGTCTATTTCATCTCGGACAGCAAGTATTTCATAATATACTACTGTTACCATAAGTATTATACCTACAAATGAAATAGCTTCTCTATAGTTAATAAAACATTTTAATTTGTAAATACCAACAAAAACAAGGAAAGCAAATAATAAAATTATCATTTTTCTTATTTTATGCTTTCTCAAAGTTGAGGGAGTGAAAAAAGCCTCACGCCATTGTTTTGTTGTAGGAATACTTCCTTCAATTACCCAAATATGGTCTCTTATTCCTAGTAATTCAATGTAACAAACAATAACACATAAGATAAGACCTATGTATGATAGAGCACTTCTTGTTATTGATTCTTGATGGGAATAAGCATAAGAAAATACAATTGTCGCAAAAATTATAACAAATAATTTACTGAATACATTTTTTTCTAAAATGTAATCTATTATTTTGTGAAGATAAGTATTGGATTTCTTTTTATTGTTTTCTTGGTTTGAAGAATCGTTAACATTAGTATCAGAATTAGTATTATCTTTTAAAGATTCATCTAATTTTGTTTTATCCTCATTATCTGATTCTTTTTTGCTGTTGGTATCTGATTCTATGTTTTTTTCTTCTATTTTCTTACTTTCTTCATTATTGCTAGTGAATGTTTCTTTGTTTTCTTCTGAATTTTCTTTCTTTTCTATAGAATCAGAAGAAATGTCTGAAATATTTTCTTTTATATTTTCTTCTTTAGAAGTTGATAAATTTTCGTCATTTGGCATTTCAGTATTAGTATTTTGCTGTGTATTATTAGATGTTTGATTTGTATTTTGATTGTTTCCCATAAAATTATCCTTCAAATGCATCTTTTATAAGCTGTGGATTTTTTTCAAATACAGAAAGAATTTCTGCATCTAATCTGAAAGGTTCATTTTCCATTCCAGAGATTGAATAGACTTTTTCTACTTCTATATTATAACCCATTCTAAAGGCTTTAAGCAATTTCATGGCTTGTCCCAAAGATGATTTTTGAGTTCTATATAGAATAAATTTATCAATGATATGTTGGAAATCGTTTGGTGTTAAAGAAATTTTGCTTAAACCAATTGCTAATTTCTCTTGGTCTGTATCGGCTCTATATTGTTTATAAAGTCTGAGACATTCTTCCATTCTTGTAGAATTAACAGGTCTACGAAGTTGTGCAAGTTCCAAACCTATATAAAAACCAAAAGCAACAAGAATAGGTATAGACAAAAATACTAATAATTTTTTCATTAATAAAACCTATTTAATATTGATTTCAAAAAAGCATAACTTTATATATTTGGAGTATATTATAACATAATTTTGGGGTTTATGTTTTATATTTTATTTGCAATTTTGTATTGTATAAAAACTTGAAATAAGAATAACACTGTGCTATCCTTTTGCGGATAAAGGTGTACAACACCAACTTTTTTATTTTGTTACGGAGGAACCGAATGACTCAATACGTTTATACTTTCGGAGCCGGAGAAGCTCAGGGTAATGCCAACATGAGAAATCTTCTCGGTGGGAAAGGCGCCAATCTTGCAGAAATGAATAAGGTCGGTATTCCTGTTCCAGCAGGTTTTACTATTACCACAGAAATGTGCGATGTTTATTACAAAGGCAATTGTCAATATCCACCAGAACTCAACGTTGAAGTTGAAAATGGTTTGAAGCACATTGAAAAAATAATGGGCAAGAAATTTGGTGATAAAAAGAATCCTCTTTTGGTTTCTGTTCGTTCTGGTGCTAGAGCTTCTATGCCTGGCATGATGGATACAGTTCTAAATCTGGGTCTTAATGATGACACTGTTCAAGGTATAATCAAAGCTACAGGAAATGAACGCTTTGGTTGGGACTCTTATCGCCGCTTTGTTCATATGTATGGCGATGTTGTTCTTGGTATGAAACCAGAATCCAAGACAGAAAAAGACCCATTTGAAACAGTAATGGAAAAAGTCAAAGTTAAAAATGGTCTTAAAGCTGACGCAAAAGACAACGAAATGACTGCTCCAATGCTTAAGGAACTTACTGCAGCTTATAAGAAGCTCATTAAAGATAAATTAGGCAAAGAATTCCCAACTGATCCAAAAGAACAACTTTGGGGTGCTATTAATGCAGTATTCGGTTCTTGGATGAGTGAAAGAGCTATTGTTTACCGCAAAAAAGAAGGAATCCCGGATGAATGGGGTACTGCAGTAAACGTTCAGTCTATGGTTTACGGCAACATGGGTAATGACTGTGCTACAGGCGTTGCTTTCACTAGAAACCCAGCAGACGGTGATGCTCACTTCTATGGTGAATATTTAATCAATGCTCAGGGTGAAGACGTTGTTGCTGGTATCCGCACTCCACAGCAGATTACTAAAGCCGGTTCTCAGAAATGGGCTAAAGAAAACAATATCAGCGAAGCTAAGCGCAAAGCTGAATATCCTTCTCTTGAAGAATCTATGCCAAACGTTTACAAGCAGCTTGTAGATGTTTATAAAAAACTAGAAGCTCACTACAGAGACATGCAGGATATGGAATTCACAATTCAGGGTGGCAAACTCTGGATGCTTCAGACCAGAAATGGTAAGAGAACTGCTCCAGCAGCTGTTAAAATGGCTGTTGATATGGTTAAAGAAGGCTTGATAACTAAAGAAATGGCTGTTGGCAGAATTGAACCCAAGAGCCTTGATCAGTTATTACACCCAATTTTCGACCCCAAAGCTCCAAAGAAAGTTTTGACTAAAGGTCTTGCCGCTTCTCCAGGAGCTGGCTGTGGCCGTATCGTTTTCAGCGCAGAAGACGCTGGTGAATGGAAAGCCAAAGGCGAAAAAGTAATTCTTGTTCGTATTGAAACCTCTCCAGAAGATGTTGCTGGTATGGATGCCGCAGAAGGTATCCTCACTCAGCGCGGTGGTATGACTTCTCACGCAGCAGTTGTTGCTCGTGGTTGGGGTAAATGCTGTGTTTCTGGTTGTAGCGATATTGAAATCGATTATAAGAAAGCAACCCTCAAGATTGGTAGCACTGTTATGAAACAGGGCGATTGGATAAGCCTTAATGGTTCTACTGGTGAAGTTATGTTTGGTAAAGTTCCAACCGTAGAACCCAGTCTTGCTGGTGACTTCGGTCAGATTATGAAATGGGCTGATGAAATCCGCCAAATCGATGTCCGCACTAACGCAGATTCTCCAAAGGATGCAAAAGTAGCTCGCAAGTTTGGTGCTCAGGGTATTGGTCTCTGCAGAACTGAACATATGTTCTTCGACGGCGAAAGAATTAAACATATCCGTGAAATGATTCTTGCTGACGATGTTGAAGGTCGTGAAAAAGCTCTCAAGAAACTCTTGAAGTTCCAGACAGATGACTTTGCTGGTATTTTCGAAGCAATGAATGGCTACCCAGTAACCATCAGAACTCTTGACCCGCCACTGCATGAATTCGTTCCAAATGAACCAGAAAATCAGGCAATTATGGCCAAAGAAATGAAGATTTCTGTAGAAAAAGTTAAAGCTAAAGTTGATTCATTGCATGAAGCCAACCCAATGCTTGGTCACAGAGGCTGCCGCTTAGGTATCACTTATCCTGAAATTACTAGAATGCAGGCTACAGCAATATTCACAGCTGCTTGTGAATTGACCAAAAAAGGTCTTGTAGTTCTTCCAGAAGTAATGATTCCATTAGTTGGTACTGTTCAGGAACTTCGCAATCAGAAAGCAATCGTAAAAGAAGTTGCTGAAACTCTTATTAAAAAATATAAGGTTGAAGGCAAGCTCCATTACAAGATTGGTACTATGATTGAAATCCCACGTGCTGCAATTACTGCTAACCAGATTGCAACAGAAGCTGAATTCTTCAGCTTTGGTACTAACGACCTTACTCAGATGACCTTCGGTTACAGCCGTGACGATATAGCTTCTTTCGTTCCAGAATACTTGAACAAGAAGATATTGAAGAACGACCCATTCCAGGTTCTTGATCAGGAAGGCGTTGGTCAGTTGGTAAGATGGGGTGTTGAACGTGGTAGAAGCGTAAGACCAGATCTTAAAGTTGGTATCTGTGGTGAACACGGTGGAGAACCTTCTTCTGTTAAGTTCTGTCACAGACTCGGCTTTGATTATGTAAGCTGCTCTCCATTCAGGGTTCCGATAGCTCGACTTGCTGCTGCTCAGGCTGCAATCGAACACGCTTCTGAACGTGCAGAAAACCTTAAGTTACAGAATCATACACCAATCAGAGCTAAAGCTTCTGAAATAGAAGAATAAGGAAAAATAAAATGAACTCTCCAAGACGACATTCTCGTGAATTAGCATTAAAAGCCCTTTATCAGGCTGAAATTAATAATTCTGACAAATTAGAAAGCTTGAATCAAATAATTAAAGATTCTCTTTTCCCACCTGTTATAGAGAATGTAGTCAAGGAGTTCCTTAAAAATACTAAAGCTAATGAAATATTGTCAGGCAAAGTCGAGGAGTTTATTCCCGACTTTGTCGACTCTATTTCTTCTAATCCACATGAAGAAGTCAGTGATTTAAGATTTCATGTAAAACAAATTCTAGAAAAATATTTTTCTGGTGTAACAATAAATGAAAGTTTTAAACCTGAATTAGATAAACTAATTGAAAGTCTTGGTTCTAAAATAAAGAAGCATAGTATTGTCGAAGATTTTGCCAAAGAGATTATTAATAATCTCTCGATTAATAATAAGTTTATTGAAGAAACAATAGAAAAAACAGCAAATAATTGGTCGCTTGATAGAATGGCAAATATAGATCGTTGTATTCTAAAAATTGCAGTTTGCGAATTTTTCTATTTCCCTTCGATTCCTGTAAAAGCGACAATAAATGAAGCTATTGAATTAGCAAAGAAATACTCTACTGACAGAAGTTATGAATTTGTTAATGGAATACTTGACAAGATTAGTAAAGAAAATAAATTTATTAAAGAATAATAATTAACTGATTATTGATTAGAAGATAGTTAAGCAATGGCTTTACATTCATTAATAATAAATAAAAATAAAAATTCGCAATTAAACCTAATTTTCTTTTCAATAGGTTTGTCTACCGTTTTACTTATTATAATTGGGTTAGGTGCATATTTTTTGGTTGCTAATAAAAATGTGGCAACTGAAAAATTCATGGTTTTTTTATTTCTTTGTTTTGTAAGTAATTTTATTGCAATTTTTTTGTTTGGAAGAGGAATTCTTGGCGGTATAATTTCATTTATTTTGAGTGAAGTATCAACAGTAGGTTTAAAACCAGATAATTTTAAATCTAGTAAGACAGGATTAAGCAGAGAATTAGAACGTTTTGAAGAGATGTTTAAATTGATTCTCTCTGTTTTAAAGAGAGTTCTTTTAATATCATTAAAACTAGAAGTTGCTTCGTCTGATCTAGATAAAACAGCTCAAACCAGTTCCTCAGTAATAAAGGAAGTTGTTGATGGAGTTGGCGTTATCAATCAAAAGGCAATTGATAATGCTAGTAATCTCAGAGAAACTATCTCTTCATTAGAAAGTAGTTTCAGCCTTTCTAAAGATATTAGTTCAAAATTAATTATAGCTAAGGAAGATAGCCAGATTGTTTCAGAAATAGCTTCAGATACTCAGATTTCTGTAAAAGAAGCAGTTCAGAAAATGTTAAAGATTAAAGAGTTAACAGATGGCTCAGCTTCTTTGGTTAATGCTCTTAATGACAGTTCAAAACAGATTGGAACAATTCTTACTGAAATTGCAAATATAGCAGAACAAACTAACTTACTTGCATTGAATGCTGCAATTGAAGCAGCGCGTGCTGGTGAACAAGGTAGAGGTTTCGCCGTTGTTGCCGATGAAGTTCGTAAACTTGCTAGAGGTTCTTCTGATTCATCTAAGAAAATTCATACTTTAATTAATGATATTTTATTAAAAACTGAGAATGCTGCCGAAATGATGCAGAACAATACTAGCCAGGTTAATCAGGGTATGCAAGTTGTAAATACTGTAGAATCTAGTCTTGGCTCAATGGTTCAAACTACAGATCAGCTTAATAATATTATCAAAGATATTAGTACTTCAGCAGAGCGACAAAGTAATACTTCTGATATTATGTATCAGAAAGTGAATACAATTTCTCAAATTACTGATGAAATTTCTTCACAAATTCAAAATGTTGCTTCTACTGCTCTAAGTAAAACTGTTATAGTTGATCAAACTAGTAGTTCAGCTAAGGAATTGAGAACTCTTTCCGACGTTTTCCAAAATGCTTTGGTTCCGTTTGATTTTCAAGTTGAAGGAACAACTAAGCGCTCTTCTATTCGTACTGAAGCAAGAATTCCATGTAAATTTAAGATGTTATTGTCTGGAGAATTGGTTGACGGCTCACTTTCAAGTAATGAATATGAATTGCGCGGTGTTATTGTTAACCTTTCAACTGGTGGTTGTGTAATTGAAACTGCTGAAGATGTTGAACAGGGAAAATATATTATTCTTGCTTTCCAAATAGGTAGTAATTTCTTACAAGGTATACAAGGAAGATTAGTTAGATTAAAAGAATCGGGTAGTTCTTCTCAAGAATATTCTGATGATACTGATTTAAATGGCAAATCAAGAAAGATGAAGGAATGTATTATCTCGTTCAATAATGTTTCTGCTGAACATGAAAAATATATTGTTGATTTTGTAATGAGTTCTCAAAGACAGTTTGAACAAAATCTTGGTTTAATAGAATAAAATTTATGGCACGTATTGAAAAAAAATTATTAGGACAATCTTTAATTGCTGAAGGCTTAGCAACACCTGAACAGCTTAAAGCTGTAATGCAAGAGCAAAAGAAAACTAGCAATACTTTAGGTTACACTCTTATTCAGCAGAAAATACTTAGTGAACAGCAATTACTTGAATTTTTAGTAAATAAATGTGGTTTTAGTTATGCAAATTTAAGAAATTACGTTATAGATCCTGCAATAGTTAAGTTGATACCTGAAGATATTGCAAGAAAATATCAGTGTATTGCTATTCTTAGGGTTAAAGGACAAATAACAGTTGCTATGCTCGATCCTCTAGATAGCTTTGTTATAGAAAACCTGGAAATTCAAACTTCTTGTAAGATAAAGCCATTAGTTTCACCTTTAAGTGAAATTCAGTCTGCACTAGATGAGTTTTATTCTAATCAGACTCAAGGTAATGTCATTGCAAATCAGTTGAAAAAAGCTGATTCTCTTAATTCCACATCTGTTGCTACTAATATTGCTGATTTTGCTAAAAATATTCAGGGTGTTGGTGAAAAGAAATTTGGAGATTCAGTTGTTGACTTAAATTCAATAAATGTAGGCGATAAACAAAGTATAGTTAAACTTGTTAATTTGATTATCGCTAGAGCTATTCGTGAAAAAGCTTCAGATATTCATATTGAGCCTGATGAAAATTGTCTAAGGACACGTTTTAGAATTGATGGTATGTTACAAGAAGTAATGTCTCTACCTCAAAATTTTGAAGCGGCTACTGTTTCTCGTTGTAAAGTAATGGCTGAATTAGATATAGCTGAAAAACGTATCCCTCAAGATGGACGTATAAAATTACAATTAGGCAATAAAGAAATAGATTTGCGTGTATCAACTTATCCTACTCTTCGTGGTGAAAAAGTTGTTATGAGAATCTTGGATAAGAGTAGTGTTGTATATGGTTTGGAAGAATTAGGATTTTCAGACGATACACTTCAAAGTTTTTCAAAACTAATTATTAAACCTAACGGAATAATACTTGTTACTGGACCAACAGGAAGTGGTAAAACATCTACTCTCTATGCTTCTCTACAGTGTATAAAAGATCCAACTATAAATATAGTAACTATAGAAGACCCAGTTGAATATCAGTTATCTGGCATTAATCAAGGGCAGATAAATCCTAAAGCTGGTTTTACTTTTGCAGGTGGATTGCGTTCTATTTTGAGACAAGACCCTGATGTTATAATGGTTGGAGAAATAAGAGACTATGATACTGCTGAAATTGCTATAAGAGCAGCTCTTACAGGTCACTTAGTTTTTTCTACTCTTCACACTAATGATTCGGCAGGTGCTATGACAAGATTAGTGGATATGGGTGTTGAACCTTTCTTGGTTGCTAGTTCATTAATAGGTGTTATGGCTCAGCGTTTAGTAAGAACTATTTGTAATGACTGTAAAGAAGAATATGTTCCTTCACCTGCTATAATTAAGCGTTCTAAATTATTATATCAGGCAGGTAAAACAAAAGTTTATCAGGGTAAAGGCTGTGAATTTTGTAATCACACAGGTTATAAAGGTAGAACCACAATTACAGAACTTCTTGTCCCTAATGAACGAATTAAAGAACTTATCGTTGAAAAATCTGCAACTAGTGTAATAAAAAATGAAGCAATGAAACAGGGAATGAGAACCTTAAGACAAGATGGTCTAGGAAAGGTTCTTAGGGGAGTAACTACATTGTCAGAAGTTATTAGAGTTTCTGCAGATGATGAAATTTAATCATTTTTTAAAAAGAGTTAAAAATTTCTAGTTATTTCCGATAAAAAACACATAAATCACCAAAAGAGGTTTTTTATGTTTTTTTTCTGGGCATCTGTTTTTATGGTTCTGTGTTTAATGATTAAGGAAGCTGGATTATTCGGGTAAAGTTTCCAAAATAAAAAAAACCGAGATAAGCGAGTATCTCGGTTTTTTTATTTCAACAATTATTATTACTTAACGCCTTGAATAATTGCGATTGATGCACTTGCGCCAATTCTTGTAGCACCGTTCTTTATCATTGCAAGAGCTGCTTCAGTGTCACGTACTCCTCCGCTTGCTTTAACACCCATATCTGGACCTACAGCTTTACGCATTAAAGCAATATCTTCTGCTGTTGCACCGCTTTTATTAAAACCAGTGGAAGTTTTTACATAATCTGCACCAGCTTTTTTAGCTAATTTACAAACTTTAGTCTTTTCTTCATCAGTAAGTAGGCAGGTTTCAATTATTACTTTTACAAGAGTACCATTTGCTGCTTCAACTACTGCAGCAATGTCTTTTTCTACAACATCATAATTTTTAGCTTTTAATGCGCCAACATTTATAACCATATCAACTTCATCTGCACCATTGGCAATGGCATCGCGAGTTTCTGCTGCTTTAACGAATGAAGTATTTGCGCCCAGAGGGAATCCAATAACGGTGCAAACTTTAACTATGCTGCCTTCAAGTAGTTTGGCAGCAAGTGCAACATTTGTCGGATTGACACAAACAGAGGCAAAGCTATATTCTTTTGCTTCATTACAAAGTTTTGTGATTTGATCAGGAGTAGCTTCTGGTTTTAATAGAGTATGATCTATAAACCTGGCTAGTTCTTTGGCTGTAATAGTACCTTTTTTGTTGTCAGTTTTCATCTTTAACATTACTTCCTTTGCGATATTATCTATTTTTCCCATAAATGGAATCTCTCCTTTTCTGAAAACTTAAAAATAAGTATTCAGAACAATACGATATTATTAATATCTACCAAAATAATATAATTAGTGCAATATTTATAAAAATAAAAAACGAAGGAAAACTATTATTTTTATAGTACCTTCGTTTTTATATTAGAGAGTTAAAGTCTATTTTAAGCGTAAGTGTCGATATTTCCACCTAAATAAGACAAAGTAGCTTGTGGTCTATTTTCTATACTGTCAGCTCTGCGCTGTTCTGGTGAAACTTGATATTGTTGCTGACTTTGTAATCTTTGGGTTTCTGCTGATTCTTGTGGTTGACGTTGATAGGTCACATTTGACTGATATCTGGATACATCACTTACCATATCTGAATACCTACCTTTATTTATTTATATATACTAAAATTTTAATATTTTAATAAAAAATACGCAAGTTTATTTTACATATTTTTAATGTACTGTTAACTCTTTTCAAATTCTTGACACATTTAAAATGCTAAGGTAAAATTTCTCTCTGAAAACTAGGAGAATTGTATGTCGGAAATATTTTTTAAAAACTTAGAAAAAAAGCTGTCTAAAAACAATAATAATCGAGTGATTATTCCATTAGCAGCTGATAAAGCTGTTAAGTATGCAATTGAAGACGCTTTAAATAAAGGTTTTATTAAGGGTGCAATTCTTGTAGGTTGTCCTAAAGAAATAAAAGATGTTTTTGGAGAATTTGCAGAAACAAAGGATATTTCAATTTTAGAGGCTTCTTCTGAAATTGATGCATTAGAAAAATCTATTAATGAAATAAAAAAATCAAATGCAAATATACTCATGAAAGGTATGTGCCAATCTGCTTCATTGATTAAAGCTGTTTTGAATAAAGATAATGGTTTAGAACATGGGTTTATGTCGCATTTAACTTGCTTTCAGCTTCCTGACAAAGATTACTTTTGTATATTAACAGATTCTGCTGTTAATATAGCTCCAGATAAAGAAACGCTTATAAAAGAAATAGAAAATGCTAATAAATTATTTCAAAAGTTAGAAGGAGATATTCCTACAGTTGCTTTATTAGCTGCAAATGAAAAAGTTTCAGATAAAATGCTATCAACTAAATTGGCTGAAGCAGTAACTCAGGAGTTATCTAATAGGAATGATTTGATTGTTGAAGGCCCTGTAGCATTTGATTTAGCGGTAAGTTCAAAGTCAGCTCAAATAAAGAAATACAAAGGTAAATTAAATGGAAATGCAAATATATTTGTAGCTCCTAGAATTGAAACTTCAAATGCTTTATATAAATCTCTCCAACATTATCTTAAAGTAGATATGGGAGGAATTCTTTATGGGGCAAGTATTCCTATAATTCATTCATCTAGAGCAGATAATGCAAAAACCAAATACAATTCTTTATTATTGGGCTTAGCAACCTTATAATTGTTTTAAGAGGGTTAAAATGACAAAAGAAAACGAAAACATTACTAGTGGAATTGGGGATACTTTAGATATTACAGTTAATTCAAAAGTAAACTTTCATAGTGGTAAAGTTGCAGAACTTCTTAGAAAACTTGAAAAATTTTTGGGAATTCCTCTATCACTTCGTTCTTCTTCGGGTGAAGTAGTATGTAAAACTGATTATTTTTATGGACCCTGTTCATATATAAGAGGAACCGAATTAGGTTGTAGAAGATGTCGTAAGGTTTACGCAAACATAGAAAAAAAGCTACTAATGAGAAAAGTTCCTTATGCCTGTATTTGTTATTGTGGGTTTTTGTTATTTGCTGTTCCTCTTGAATTTAGAGGTGAAATGGTAGGTATATTGTTTGGTTCGCAAGTTTTGCCTATTTCTGGGAAAGATAGTGTTTCGGATTTCCGAGAAAAGTTTAAGAGAAGTTCTAAAGAACTTGGATTAAACAATAATGCTGAGTTTTTCAATTCCTTTGATAAAATTAGAACTTTAGATGATAATAAACAAAGATTAAAGTTTTTGTCTTATTTAGAAGAAATTGGGCATCATTTTGTAGAGATGGCAGTTTCTGATAAAACCTGGAATTCTTTCCTAAAAGAGATAAAAAAAAGTAGACCTGAATTTGGAGAATTTTGAGGATAAAAAATGTTTAAGTTTTTAAAAAATGGGTTAGTTTTGCAGGCTGATTTTACTTTAAAAAAGCAAAGTATATTAATTCAAGATGATAGTATTTATGATATTTTAGAACCAGATCAAATTCCTCAAAAACCCGTTGAAACAGAAATTGATTTAGATGGGCAAATTGTTTTTCCAGGTTTAATAAATGGCCACGACCATCTTTTAGATACTTCTTGGCATTCATTAGGGACTATGCCTGTAGAAAATTGGTATGAATGGGAAAGCTCTATTCATTCCGAACCTGATTATAAGTTATTACAGAAGCTTTCTGCTTCTGATTTATATATAGTTGGAATGTATAAGAATGTTATCTCAGGGGCAACTACAATAGTAGATCATTACCCATCAGAAGTTTCAGGTACTTTTACGAATCATGAGTTAGCTACTATTTTGAAATATTTTTATCAAGCGCACTCTGTTTCTGAAAAACGACTACATTGGTGTCATAATATTGCTGAACAATATCGCAATACACAGGGAATTTTACCTTTTATTATTCATGCAGGAGAAGGCAATAGTAAAGAAATCAGTGAAGAAATAGATTCTTTAAATAAAATAGATGCTCTTTCTAAAAATACAGTTCTTGTTGACTGCTGTTATCTTAGTGACTCTGATTTGCAACTTATTGCTAGTAAAAATGCTTCTATTGTTTGGATTCCTGAATCATCAGAGCGTATTTTTAATCGTCAGCCGGATATGAAAACAATAATTGAACTTGGAATTAAGGTCTGTATTGGAACTGATAGTTCGAATACAGGGACATCAAATATGTATACTGCTTTTAAAGCTGCAAAAAAATACTCTGCTGATTTTCTAAATAATAGTATCTCTTCTAAAGACTTAGTTAGAATGGCTACTATAGATGCAGCCAAAATATTTGGAATAGAAAAAGAAGCAGGTTCTATTGTTCCAGGTAAACGTTCAGATTTCATAGTATTTGAAGATGATGGTTCTGATCCTTTTGATAATTTTATAAATCGTGTGCCAGAAGATTATTCAATGGTTATTCATAAAGGAAACATGATG
The DNA here is from genome assembly GCA_946407375.1 of uncultured bacterium. Taxonomy (GTDB): domain Bacteria; phylum Muiribacteriota; class Ozemobacteria; order Ozemobacterales; family Ozemobacteraceae; genus RUG334. The sequence goes on along the minus strand of CAMJNS010000054.1, from coordinate 6,184 downwards.
GTTGGCAATGATGAATTTCGACGAACTTCAGTTGATTTTAGTCGTTATTCTGAAGTTAAATTAAATGGAGTTAGTAAATTACTTTTTGGAAGACCTGTTCAACTAATAGAACGAATTAGAAATAAATTAGATAAAGAAATTGTTTTCCCGTTTTTTGACGTTTCGTCAGAAGATTGATATAAATGAGTGTCAGGGTTGTTGTAAAGAAATAATTGATGAATGCTTTGATAATTTAATTAAGGAAGCAAGTAATATCTGTCTAACTCTTTCTCTTGAAATATTTTCTTCCCTACCAATTTCTGCTAAATTTTTTTCATCGCAATTTATTCCATAATAGTTTTCAACAACATATCGTTGTCTATCGTTTAGAGTAGTAAGAGCTTCTTTGACTGCCTCAATTTTCTGTTTTTCAAGGTATGCTTCTTCAGGAGTTAGACTATTTTTATCTTCTATGTAATATTCTAGTGTTTCGTTTTCGTCATCCTCATTTGAAGTTTTAGAATAAATTGAAATTGGTGTTTTAGTGATATTTAAAATGTTTATTATTTTATCTTTACTTATACTTAGAATATCTGAAAGTTCATCAAGGGTAGGGGGTCTAGATAATTCTTCTTCAAATTTTTGTATATGAAGTTTTATTTTATTTGCAACGGCTATTAAATGGCAAGGTATACTAATAGAAGTAGATTGTTCGGAAACAGCTTTTTGCATATAGTATTTTATCCAATAGGCAGCATAGGTAGAAAACTTGTATCCTAATCTATAATCAAATTTTGAAATAGCCTTAATAAGACCGATATTTCCCTCTTGAATTAAATCTAGAAAAGGTATTTTATTTGAAAATTTTTTAGCAATTCTAGTAACTAGTTTTAAATTTGCTAAAAGAAATATTTCAGAGGCTTTTTTATCACCAGCTATTTTTTTTGCTAACTCAATTTCTTCTTCATGAGTTAGGGGTTTCTTGGCTAGTTCTGCCATGTATATTTCTATTAGGATGTTGTTTTTATATTGGTTTTGTTTTTTTAATTTGATTTTTTTACGTTCTATAATATCCGTAAAATTATCTTCGCTTAGTAATCCAATATCCCAACCACTTTTATAAAAACAATTGTCACAATCTCTATTGCAAGAGGTTATTTTTTCTTTTTCTTCTTTGTTTCTAGATTTAAAATAATTAAAACATTTTATTATTTGTTGTTTTCTAACAGGGCAATTGATATTGTTACACTTCATTACCTCATAACAAAATCGTTCTTTGTTTTGAGTATTTTCAGAAGCTGTATTGGTTAAATTTGTATTGGGAATAAGTTCATCAATGAAGATTTCTTCTTTTTGTTCTTCAAATAATTTTTCAGAAATTAAGCCTATTTCCCAACCTAATTTATAATTACATTTTTTACATATTTCTATTTGTTTTTTATATTCTGGATTTAAAGCTGCATTTTTTTCAAAGTAAAGCCAACAGCGATGAATTTTCTGCTGTTTAACGGGGCAATCCAATTTATTGCATTTATTATATTTGAAACAAAACATTAGTTTTCAGCTTATTTATTATCAACCAAAATACTTATTTTCTTATTATATTAATTACAAGATAGAATAAGAATTAGTTTATATTTACCTTTTCATTTTCTTCTTCAGTTAATTTTAGAAATACTGCTTCTAAATCATTTCCAGGTAATTTGGCTTGTTCTTGTAATTGAGTTAAAGTCCCAAGAGCAGCGATTTCGCCATGTCTTATTATTGCTATTCTTTGGCATAAATCTTCTGCAACTGATAAAGTATGAGTTGTTAAAAAAAGAGTTTTTCCTTCATTGGTAAGATTTTTAAAATATTCTTTAACTAATTTGATACTTCTAGGATCAAGACCTACTGTTGGTTCATCAACCACAAGAATTTCTGGATCATGTAATATAGCGGCTATCATTGCAGTTTTTTGTTTCATTCCGTGGGAAAAACTTTCTATTAATTCATCTTTTTTTTCCCATAAATCAAATAGTTTCAGCATTTTTTCTGAAATTTCTTTAATTCTTTCTTTTTTTACATTATATAGTCCACCCATAAATTCAAAATATTCTACAGGAGAAAGTTTTTCATAAAGGTAAGGTCTATCAGGAACATAACCAATCATAGCTTTAGCTTTTAAGGGGTCTTTGTATAAATCATATCCTCCTATATTGATTCTTCCTGAAGTTGGTCTAATTATACCTGTAAGCATACGGATCATTGTTGTTTTCCCAGCTCCATTTGGACCTAAAAAACCGAACAATTCTCCTTTTGCTATTTCTAGAGTGATTTCTTTCACCGCAGTAAAATCACCATATTCTTTATGAATAGAGTCAAATTTTATTATGCTTTCATCATTCTGGTTCATATTCTTCTATTGCATCCAACCCCTTTCTCAATGGTATGTATATCCAAGCTATTGTAGAAATAAGAACAATAACGATATCTAGATAAAAAAGAATTGTCGAAAAATTTCCTCTCACATAGTATGTTCTGGAAAAATTAAAACAATAAATTGGATATGCTTCTAATAATATTAGATTTAGTATATATATACCAGAAAGTATCATATATATGAAACCACCGTAAGAACCGGCTATTTTTAATGGAGAATCTGAATTGAAATCTGCATTTACACTTCCTACACCTATTGCAAGAGAAGTAACCACAAGAGATATTAATAATACATTGAAATAACTAACCCATCTAAGAACAGGTGTTGATACTGTAAAAATAGAATTTGTGACAGTACATAAAACCATACTTAAAAAAATCATTGGAAGAAGATAAAAAGCTAATTTAATAATTAATATTCTTTTAGGACTGACAGGTGAAGATTTAACAGCCCAAAAAGCTCTTCCTTCAAGACTTACAGATGGATAGACAAATCTCATTCCGATAGAGGCTACGATGAAACCTATGAATGGACCATTTAAATATATTAAAGCATTGTTTAAACCTTGAGTAAACATTGTTGGCACGTCTTTTATCGGAAGAATAGCAAGATTATAGGCATAGATTACGATTATAGCAATCATCATAAAAATCTGGGAAAATACTGCAGGGTCTCTCAAAAAGATTGTGATTTCTTTTGAAGCAATAACTCTAAAATCAGGGGAAGCTAATGATAAAGGTTTTATCAGAATTCTTCTAAGCCATTCTAATCCGATAATTTGGTTATCCATAGCTTCAGAAGAACGTTGCCAACTATAATGGTAAAGATATTTTGCTAATAAGCCAATTATTATCAAGCCAATTGTTACAGAATAAAACAATGGCATAAAGTTAGAAAAAGCTTCTTCATATTTCCCATAAAAAAGATTTAAAGTTGTTTGATGTATCCAAGAAGTTGGAGAATATCTTACTAAAGGTATTTCAAGGCTAATTAAATAAGTTGAAACAGATGAAAAATGCGAAGGATTTAATAACTTTTCAGCTTCTAATGATCTAAGAAAGAATATTAAACCAGTTAGCATAATAATTGATAAGAACTGAAAAATCTTTTTCATTTGGCGTATTGGGAAAAATGCGGCCAACAATAAAGAACCACCTGCTCCTATCATATTCGGTATTAAAACAAAACAAAGTAGAGCTATCGGGAAATAAATATAGGCTGTCCAGTGAGCATTTAAGATTTTTGCAAAGGCTAAAAACACTGGTGAAAAGAATATAACAGCCATCCAAGAAGAATCAAATGTGAGTAAAATAAATCTAGACATAAAAATTCTTGATAATGGTTGTGGAGATACCATAAGTGTTTGTAATTCTGTATCTAGAAATAATATTGATAGAGCAGATATTACTCCACTGAAAAGTAGCATAAAAAACATAGTCATAAACAACATTTCTAATAATTTTGAAATAAGAAGTCCACCAATAACAACTCCAAAAGCATCACCAAGAAGAGGGGCTTTGCTTACATATGCTAGAAAACGGGACATTCCATAATAAATACCTGCATAAAATAAAGAAGCCCCTGTTAGAATTATCAATAAAAGCATTTTATTTTTTGAAGTAAAAATGCGACTTATTTTTTTTAAAGAGGGCTTAAGCAAAGATAGGGTATTCATACAGAATCAATAATTGAGCGTAATAAATTCTCAATTTGCTTTCTAGTTAAATAGCCAGATAATCTTTCTTTTCCTATTTCAATGGTTGGTAAAAGTCTGATTCTATTTTTTGTCCAAAGTTCTGTTATTTCTTTGTATTTTTTATAAAATTCTGGGTTTTCTGATGCTTTAAGGATTAGTTCAGAGTCATTGCCTTCACTTTGTAAAAAATAACGCAAAGTGTTGGTAATAGAAATATCTATGTTTGAAGAAAAAACAGCTTTAAAAACTGAAGATATATAGTATTCTGCCCCTGATTCACCATAGATAGGTATGCTTTTAGCAGGTATTTCTTCAGAAACAAATTTTAGAGGTTTTGAAATACTAATACCTAAAGATTGTGCTTCCTTTGATAATCTAAGCCATCGCTCTCCGCCCCAATATTCTCTAAAACTGTATTTATTATTGCCTATTGCTTCTAATCCAATATTTAATGGTTTTAAGGTTACTGTATCTATATCTTTCAAAATTTTACAAAGATGTATCCAGGCTAAAAAAGAGTATGGACATTGAAAGCTAAAATAAAAATTAATGTTGCTGTTATTATTATCAAATGAAAGTTTCATTTTTATTTGTTATTTACCAGGAGTTAGCATTTTGGGTGGATTATCACTAACACATCTGAATCCAACAGTTGTGCTACGATGATATGGACTACGCTTATTGTCTCGAGCAGCAGAACGACAACCTTTAGCGTTATCGTCCCAAGAACCACCTTTTACGATTGGAAGTCCATATTTCCCACCGAAGATACTTGCGTTGGTAGGACTTGGATCATAAGCTGTTGCAGTCCACTCACAAACATTGCCTGCTAGATCAAGAATTCCTGAAGGAGTTGCTCCTTTTGGAAAAGAGCCAACAGCCATTGGAGCTTCGTTAACGTTACATCTATCAAGAGAGAAATTATTTCCCCAAGGATATTCATTTGCTGTTATTCCTCTAGCAGCTATTTCCCATTCGTTTTCAGTAGGAAGTCTTTTCCCAGCCCAATTAGCATATGAATAAGCATCAAACCAATCTACTAATACTACTGGATAATCATCCATACCATATGGAGGTTGCCCGTTAAGCCAACTAAATTTTTGTGCCCAGGCATAAGTGTGATAAGGAGTATGGTTTTTGTTTTTTGATTCATTAGGATGACACCATTTGTGACCATGTTTTTCAATATCTTCAAGGAATTTTTTATATTGGGCACAGGTTACTTCAGTTCTATCCATCCAAAAACCCTTAGTTTCATATCTTCTAACAGGTCTTTCATCTAAATTACCTCTATTGCTACCAACAGAATAAACTCCAGCTTTTATTTCTATCATATCTCCATATTGAACATTTGCTATGGCATTTATTTTTATATTACGGTTTTCTTCAGGACTAAGAAATGCCATATATGGTTCAACGATTATTTTGCCATTTTCTTGTGGAGAAACAACAAAAAGAGAATTTTTATATCCTTCAGCTTCTATTTCCAGCTTATAAGTTCTTCCTAACTTCAAACTCACATTGTTTTTATTTACTCTATCACCGTTTAATCGTATTGTTGCACCTTCAGGGAGTGATTTAAATTCAAAAATGACAACATCTGATCTAGATAATTCGTTAAGTTTTGTTCCGTCTTGCGGACAGAATTTAATGCTATCATCGAAAGTTTTATCACAAGAAGGACATATTTTTTCTGCTAATAGAGTATTAGTAGAAAAAGCTAAAAGTAAAGTTAATGTTAGTAAAGACCTGTTTAACATTTTTTATCTCTCTCAAAATATTTAGTATTTTTATTATCTAAATGATTCTACTTTTTCTCTTTCTTTCTGTTTTTTTGATAATTCAGCTTCATTTTTATTCATTACGTTATCAAGTTCGCTATTTTTTGTTCTAAGTTTTGCCATTTGTTCCTTTGCTATTTTGACGTATTTGCTTTTGGGGTAGTATTTAATTATTCGTTCATAAGCTTCGTAAGCAGGTATAGGATATTGCTGCGAGAGCATAAATTCTGCCTGTTTATAAAATATATAATCGCCATATATATAGCCTAGTATACTCAGAACAAGAAACGCAATACATATTTGTTT
>CAMJNS010000053.1 GCA_946407375.1 uncultured bacterium | reverse complement strand
ATACTTTTTATGACAAATGTGTAGACAATTAGCATAATCTAATTTGAGCTAGAAAATTAGTTTTCGGACAGTCTCCAAAGGGGGAAGATCTGATTTGGGGTGCATCTTCGTCTGACAGCTCCCTTATATGAGAGCATTTAGGAAAGCTTCTTCTGGAGCACGGGTGTGCGTGCTGCTCTTACTTCATCAGGACGGCCTATATATGCATTGTGCGGAGCAGAATGCATAGGTTCAGGTTCAGTATGTGCCTGCTTATAAAGGTCATGGAAGACTTCAGCAGCCATATCCAATGTTTCTTTGCTTTCTGTTTCCGTTGGTTCTAACATCAAAGCTTCGTGAACGATGAGAGGGAAGTACATCGTCGGCGGATGCATACCACGGTCAATAAGTGACTTGGCTATATCAAGAGCACTGACGCCTGTTTCCTTCTTAAATTCGCTCAAATCAAGAACAAATTCATGCATACAGATGCGGTCATAGGCTGGTTTGAAACTGCCTTTAATGCGTTTTTGTAAATAATTGGCATTGAGCACAGCGTTAACAGCAGCTTCTCTAACGCCTTCTCTTCCAAGAGTCAGCAAATAGGTTAAAGCTCGAACTACAACCAAGAAGTTACCAGCAAAGCTGCGAACCTGACTGCCTTCAACTCCATCCATTAAAGCAGAATGAGGCAAGAATTCCTTCAAAAATTCTTTACAGCCAACTGCACCTGCACCTGGTCCGCCACCACCGTGTGGGGTTGCGAAGGTTTTGTGCAAATTCATATGGATACAGTCGAATCCCATATCGCCAGGGCGAACTACGCCCATTACAGCGTTGAGATTAGCTCCATCGTAATAGCACAGACCACCAGCATTATGTACTAGTTTGGTTATTTCTAGTATGTTTTCATCAAATATGCCTACTGTATTGGGGTTGGTAAGCATAAGTCCAGCAGTATCATCGCCCAATGCGAGTTTTAACGCATTCAAGTCAACGCATCCGTTAGGAGCAGAAGCTATGTTGACTACCTGAAAACCGCACATTGCCGCTGTTGCAGGGTTAGTTCCGTGAGCTGAATCTGGAACAATAATCTTAGTTCTCTTGGTATCCCTGCGTGAATCGTGATATTTCTTAATCAGCAACACACCGGTAAATTCACCGTGAGCTCCAGCAGCAGGCTGGAAGGTCATATCGTCCATGCCTGAAATAGCACAAAGCATGGTTTTTGCTCTGTCAAGCACTTCACGACAACCCTTTGAAGCATATGCTGGTGCCAATGGGTGTACATTAGCAAAGCCAGGTAATTGCGCCATTTCTTCATCAATTCTAGGATTATACTTCATAGTGCAAGAGCCTAGAGGATAAAAACCACAGTTTACACCATATACATGGTGGCATAATTCTGTATAGTGACGAGAAACGTCTGTTTCACTTAATTCTGGCAAAATAGGTGCTTTAGTACGTGCATATTCTTTTGGTAGAGCAGTTTCTTCCACATCGCATGGAGGCAATATTGATAAGCTTCTACCAGGAACACTTTTATCAAATATCAGTTTCATATTTTAAGTTCCTCCCTAACGATGGCTACAGCCTGGTCAAGCTGTGTCTTGCTAACCTTTTCAGTGGCACACCAAAGTATACCTTCTTCTAAAGGCAATCCTCCAAGAATGCCCTGCTTTTCCAGAGCAACCAAAACCTGTTTAGCCTTAGGCATTACAGTAACGAATTCATGGAAGAATTCACCATCATAAAGCAAAGAAACCCCAGGAATATTGCAAAGTTCACGAGCTAAATAGTGAGCCTTGGCTCGGCTCTGACTAGCAGCTTCCTGCAAACCTTTTGGACCCATTGCTGCCATATAGACACTAGCTGTCAGGGCGCATAAAGCTTCATTAGAGCATATGTTAGAACTAGCTTTTTCTCGGCGTATATGCTGTTCACGTGCTTGTAACGACAGAACATAAGCTATGTTACCTTTGTCGTCTACAGTTTCGCCAACAATGCGTCCTGGTAACTTGCGCATATACTTTGTAGTGGTTGCCATAATACCTAAATATGGACCACCGTATCCCATAGGCATACCAAGTGGCTGACCTTCAGCAACAGCAATATCTGCTCCACATTCACGAGGAGACTTGAGTATACCTAAGCTAATAGGATTGCAACCCATTATGTACATAGCTCCTGCTTCATGAGTTATTTCGCCAATGGCAGTTGCATCTTCTAACATACCAAAGAAGTTTGGCTGCTGTATGTATACTGAAGCAACTTCTGGAGTAAGCATTTCCTTAAGAGCAGATGCATCAGTTCGACCATTCTTCATAGGGATTACACGAATTTCATTACCACTAGCATAGCAGTATGTTCTAACGGTATTTATAACATCTGGATTAGTAGTAGCAGAAATCAAAGTAACACTGCGTTTGCGGTCACGGCACATAGCAGTAGCTTCCGCTGCAGCAGTAGCTCCATCATATACAGAAGCGTTGGAAACATCCATTTCCGTTAACTGGCAAATCATTGTTTGATATTCAAAAATAGACTGCAATATACCTTGGCTAAGTTCTGCCTGATAAGGAGTGTAAGCTGTCAAAAATTCTTCCTTAGCTGGTATATATTTTACTATACTAGGAATATAGTGATCGTAAGAGCCAGCACCACGTAACACAGTTTTAAACTTCATATTCTTTTCAGACATAGTGGTTACAGCTCTTCTAGCTTCCAACTCGCTCATACCCTCTGGTATGTCTGGACCTTTTTTTAGAATCATGCTCTGAGGCACGTCAGCATACAGCTCCATTTCGTTGTTCAAGCCCAGTGCCTTAAGCATTTCCTGGCGTTCAGCCAGGGTTGAGGGAACATAGCTACCCATTATTTTGCCTCCTGGGCACAGAATTCTTTGTAGGCAGCAGCGTCTAACAATTCTTCTTTTCCAGAAACATCCTTAACCTTAATAATCCAAGCACCATATGGGTCTTTGTTTAATTTTTCTGGTGCATCTAAGAGTTCTTCATTGATTTCGCTAACGACACCAGAAACAGGTGAAATCAGGTCAGACACAGCTTTAACTGATTCTACATCGCCGAAAGCTTGTCCAGCGGTAACTTCATCATCAACTGCTGGAAGATTGACGAATACTACATCGCCAAGAGCATCCTGTGCATAGTCGGAAATACCAACGATGGCGATTCCGTTTTCTTCTTTAATCCATTCGTGAGATTTTGTGTACTTTAGTTCATTTGGATAGTTCATTTTTCATTCTCCCTACAATAATATATAATTCCGTCATCGCGAGGTTCTGAAAGAACCGTGGCGATCCAGCTTTTTCTGGATGGACTTCGTTTTGCTTTCAGCAACGCTTCGTCGCTTTGCTCCTCGCAATGACGATAAAAACAATAACTACAATTACAAACCAATAACCTTAGCGAAGCCGTCCAAGGCTTCTTTCATTTCAGCATCACTGAAGCAATACTGCATTTCAGTATACTGGCTGCGAAGTTTTTCAACTTCATCTGCAACCTTGCGGTTGTTCAATACACAGTCAGCAATCAAACCAGCTAGTTTGGCAAATGCATCCTTACCGAAGCCAAAGCGTGTCATTTCACTTACGCCCATGCGCAATGCGCCAGATGCGGTGAAGCCTTCTTCTTCGGGAGTAGCCTGATAATTGACTATGATGTTGTTGGCTTCCAAACGTTCTGCTACTTCAGGACCCTGAGCATAACCAACATGTACGATAACCTGATGAGTTTCAGTGTAACTTATAGCAGGATCACCAGCAACATCCAAACCAGCTTCTTTCAAGCATTTAGCAAAGTATTTGGCGTTTTCAATTACAGCTTTCTGATAAGCGTCTTTGAAAGTGTTCATTTCATAAGCTGCCATCAGCATACCCAACTGAGTGCCAAGATGGTGATTAGATACGCTGCCTGGGAAAGCACGTCTTTCAATTGTTTCCCAAAGACCGTATTTTAGTTCATCTTTTTTGTAATTTACACCAATAACACCTCTTTGAGGACCAAAGAAAGTCTTATGAGTAGAACCAGTTACGATGTCTGCACCTTCTGCAAATGGCTTCTGGAAATAGTCACCAACTAAACCTAGAACGTGAGCCATATCATACATAATGGTGGTTTGGAGTTTCTGTTCGTCTACAAACTTTCTAATAGCTGCTACTGGTTCTTTGTGCAGAACCATACTCTTACCGAAGATTATAAACTCTGGCTTGTATTCATCAATAAGCTTTTTGGTTTCTTCTACATCAATCTTGTATGGATTGTCTACACAAACAGGAAAAGCTACTACAGCACGTTTTTCGGTAACTGGGTCGATAGCTGCATAATCATGAAGAGCACCCATAGGCTGAGCAGATAAGTGACCACCTTTTAGAATATGGTTGTGCATGATATAGCCTAAGCGTTGAGCATCAACTCTGCGGTTATAACGGTTCTTCCAATCCATCAAAGCTGAGAAAACAGCAGTGTTGGCCATTTGCCCGCTGATAACACGAGTTTCAACTTCGGTGCAGCCGAGATATTGGCGCATCTGTTCAACCAGCATCTGTTCTACCTGGTCAATGAATTTTGTTCCCTGATAGTAGAAAATATCTTCATTATTGAAGGAAAGGCTCTTCTTATGTTCTGCATAACGGAAAGAGGGGTCAGAAGAGCATAAAAGCTGAACTGCTTTACTAGCTGTATTTTCAGATGGAATCAAGTTAATGCATTTTTTCTGACGCCACTGATGATTTTCTTGAGCTAATTTGATTAAATCTAAAGCCATCTTTTTACGGTTATTGTCAATATTGGCAACTTCGTCTTCTTCGAGCTTATAAATTATAGGTCTGGCAAATGGCGGTGAATCTACACGCATATGTTCCTTAACGATAACGGCGTGCAAGCGTTTACCGCGAATATCAACTTCAACGATGTCATCAGTCTTAATATCGCTGTCAACATAGGCTAAGCCGATAGCACGCTTTGCAGTTTCGTCAGAATACCTAGAAGTAATGCCCTGACCTTCGCACAAATAATATGGAACCATAGTTCCTGAAGTCAGCCAGCCAATATGCTTGTCACCTTTATATATAGGCATACCAGCACGCATTACACCTCTATCTTTTAATGCAATAGGAACAAGTCTGCGAGGCAGGTCGGTTAAATCGCTGAAATCTTCTTCGCGAATTCGCTTCAAAGCAGCAGACTGTTTTTCTAGAGCAGCTCTGCCTATGTAATCACCCTTTTGTGGTGTGAAACTAACTGCAACTTTTCCAACTGGAACAGCAAATATAGGTATTTCTTTACCGCTTGCGTCAACGCCAAATTCGTGACCATAGAGTGGTAAACCTGCTTCAAGACGCAGAGTATCGCGGGCACCAAGACCAGCTGGCTTAGCACCTAATTCGATAAGGCGGTTCCATAGCCACTTAGCATCTTCTGTGTGAATGAATACTTCATAGCCAAGTGGTTCACCAGTATAACCGGTTTTGGCTATGCGGGCAAAATGTCCTTCTAATTTTATTGAGTTAAGAGCGTTGCGCATTGGTTCAGTTACCTGAACACCACCTGCTAAAGTGGTCAGCATTTCTTTACTCTTTGGTCCCTGAACAGCTATAGATGCCCATTCATCGCTGACATTTCTGATTGTGCAATTAAAAGATTTAATCTTTTCTTGTAGATAGGCTAAGTCTTTATCAGTATTAGCAGCGTTTACTACTAAGAAGAAATTATCTTCTTCAAAAAGGTATAGATAGGCATCATCTATGGCTCCGCCGTTTTCATTGGGGATAATACAATACTGAGCCTGATTCAGTTTCAGTGCCATTACATTGCTGGTCAGAACATGCTGTAAAAATTTAACACGTTCCGGGCCTTCAACGATAAGACGACCCATATGTGAAACGTCAAACAGGCTGCAATTATGGCGAGTATACAAATGTTCACTTACGATTCCGCTGGGATACTGCACTGGCATGTCCCAACCGCCGAAATCCACCATTGTTGCGCCAGCATCCAAATGGGTCTGGTAAAGACAAGTTCGCTTCAATTCGCTCATTCTCTTTTCTCCTGAAATATTTTTGTATTTGAAGTTCTGTTAAACAGGCAAAAATAAAACGGTACAATAATCTCGATTTAGAGATTGGTTTGTACCGCCGTTATTTGTCCTGATAGTTTCAACACTTTGGTTAATTTTAACTTTGCCTGCATTCTTAAAAGATTATTATCTGAATTGAGTCGTTCAATCAATCCTAACTCTTTGTTTTGCTCAGACAAAATTCTTTCCCCTAAATTATTATAGTATACATTTTAAATACTTGTTTGATACTTTGCAAGCTTTTGTTGTTTTATCAGGGAAAACACATTAAAAACACCTAAAAATATTTCATTGAGGTCTTTTTTAGTTCTCGAACTGTGTTGAATACTTTATATTCCTTTAAATCAAACCTTGAGGATATATTTTTTATAATTTCATCTAACTCCTCTTTAGATTGACTATGAATCATAACAAATAGATTATAATCCCACCCCTTTGGGCATTCTCTATCGTAGCAATGAGAAACTTCCTTCATTTCAGCTAATTCTGAACCAACTTCATGTATTATTTCTTGAGGAACCTTCCAAGCTGTTAATGCATTTGAAGTAAACCCAGCTTTTTGAGGTTTTATTGCTACGCCAATTCGTCTAATAATACCCTCATCAGTACATCGACTAATTGTAGAAATAACATCTTCTTCAGAAAGACCTAATTCATTTGCTATACGTTTAAATGGTTTTCTTTCTAACTTGAAATCATTTTGTAAAGCTTTTAAAATTTTTTTTGTTGTTTCATCTAAGTATTCCATCAAATATCCACCTTTACCTTAAAGAATTTCTTTGATGTAAATATTAGAATTTCATCTATACCTGTTTCAGTCTTGATTGTATTTATAATTTGTTCTTGTTGCTCACGAGATTTTGTTAAAAGCGTAAACCACATATTTGGAGTTCCTTCTCGCAAATAATTATGTGTAACCTCATCGAATCTATTTATTACAGCGGCAATTTCATCGATTCTGTCTTCTGGAGCATTTATAGCAGCTAAGCATCCATTATAACCAAGTTTACGACTATTATAAAAAGGTCCAACATATCTGATAATGCCATTTTGTAAAAGCCTGACAATTCTTGATATTACTGCGTGTTCATCTATCCAAAGCTTGTCACCTATAGCTTTATATGGTTCTGAAACTAAAGGGAAACCATTCTGCAAAATCTGCAATATTTCATGGTCTTTTTCGTCCATCAAACATTCCATTTTCTTTTCCTTGATTTATATTTATTTACTGATGTTACCACATTTAAACAAAGCTGTCACTTTTACTAAAACCATTTACTTATTTCGAGAAAAGCAGACTAAAATTCAAAATGCCAAAAGAAAAGGTTATAAGCAGAACTTGCAGTTGGGGTCAGTGCTCATATAATCATTATTTACAGCAAAAGCCCGTGCTCGGCAACCACCACATATTGTCTTAAAACGACAAACACCGCAAGACCCATTAAGCTTAGTCTGTTCACGCATATCAATCAAAACTTGGCTATTCTTGTAAATCTCTGCTAAAGGCTTTTCTCTAACATTGCCTACTACCATATCAAAATAACCACAGGGCTTTACTTCACCTTTCCAACTGACAAAAATATAGCCGTTGCCAGCCATACAGCTTCTGCCATGACTGCCACTAGGTTTGCCTTTGGCTGCTCTAATCTGAGCATACTGTGGAGCACAGGTTACTTTTATGGATATTTTATTTAAATCAGATAAATCGGAAATCTGCTCAAGAACTTTATTCGTCTGTTCCTGAGTAAGTTTAACTTCAGAACTGCCTTCTGAAGCACGACCTGTTGGAACTATGAAAAACAGATGCCAGGCACTTGCTCCTAATGAAACTACCCAATCCATAATTTTGTCGAGCCTTTGATAGTTACCAGGTAATACAGTAGTGTTTATTTGGAAAGACAAACCATTTGCTTTTATTCGTTCAAAGGCTTGCAGAGCATTTTTATAAGCACCAGCTTTTCTTACAAAATTATCATGGTCTTCTTCTTTTTCTGAATGCATACTAAAACTGAAATGTTTTATTCCAGCTTTTTTAAGGCTTTTTATTCTTTCTTCTGTAAGCAAAGAGCCATCATTGCAGGAAACTACTGGTCTATGCCCAAGCTTTACAGCCTTTGCTGCAAGAAGTTCTAAATCTTCTCGAAGCAAAGGTTCACCACCACTTAGAATTATTATGCTTTTACCTGCTTCTGCAGCAGATTCAAGCATTTTATAGCCTTCTTCTGTGGATAATTCATCAGGGTCACGATGGTCTACCGCCGAAGCTCTACAATGAGGGCAAGCTAAAGGACAGGCTTTAGTTGTTTCCCAGGCTAATACTCTTAATTGCCCTTTTTCTACTGGTGGCATTCCATGAGGGTGATGAGGCATCATTATAAAGCTTCCTTAAGCCATTCTGCTGCCTGTGGTGCAAAATAGGTAATTATTAAATCTGCACCAGCTCTACGCATAGCAATCAATGATTCTAGAACGATTTTCTTTTCGTCTATCCAGCCTTTTTGTGCAGCAGCCTTTATCATAGAGTATTCCCCTGAAACATGATAAGTAGCTATTGGGCAGGGATAATTTTCGGAAGCTGTTTTTAGAATATCTAGGTATGGTAAGCCAGGCTTTACCATCAATATATCTGCTCCTTCTTCAAAGTCTGATTCTAATTCTATCATAGCATCTCTAGAATTACAGAAATCCATTTGATAACCTTTTCTATCACCTTTTCCAGGAGCCGAATCGGCGGCTTCCCTGAATGGGCCATAGAATGAAGAAGCATATTTTACAGAATATGACATTATTGGAATGTTTTCAAAGCCGTTGTCGTCTAATATTTCTCTTATGGCACTGATTCTGCCATCCATCATGTCTGATGGTGCAACCATATCTGCACCAGCTTTCACATGAGAAAGAGCCATTTTTGCCAATTGTGCGCAAGAAACGTCGTTTTCTACATTTCCATTTTTGTCGATAAATCCACAGTGACCATGACTTGTATATTCGCAGAGACAAACGTCGGTAATAATGTAAGCTTCAGGGCATTTCTTTTTTATTTGCTTTATTGCTTTACATACAACAGAGTTTTCTCCACAGCCCGAATCCCCATGAGGGTCTTTCTTAGATGGAATTCCGAAAAGCAAAAAAGCTGTTACGCCTTTTTTCATAGCATCTTTTACAGGTTTATCTATTTGACTAACAGGCCAATGCATCTGACCAGGCATTGATTTTATTTCATCTGGCTTTTTAATTGATTCTGATACAAATAATGGATAAATAAGCTGTCTTGGTTCTACAGTAAATTCTTTGACCATGTTTCTAAGACGGCTATCTATTCGTAATCTTCTTGGTCTGCGAACTGGGAATAACATTGTTGTACCTCTTTCTCAAAATGATTATAGGTTTTATTAAACCAACAATAACACTTTTTTAAGATTAGTACAAGAGGCAAGACATACGCAAACAAAAACAAACAAATATAAACATTATCTTACCAATAACAATTAAAAACAATGAATAACAATTGAAAGAAATAAATAACAATGAGAAAAAATTTAAACGAATAAAAAAATATAAAAAAAAATAAAAAAAGACTAAAGTTTTATAAAATTTTAGACGAATATATTTATGAAGTTCATGAGAGCTTAACAAAATAAAAAAGTTAAGCAAATATGGATGGACAACCAAACAAATCCCTAACTCCCTTTCAATGTGTCGCTATAAAAACGGCACATTTTTTATTTTAGCTCGCTAAGCATTCACTCTAACTATCCAAATTATAACTAAATAAAAAAGAGGCAGGCAAATGATATTATCTACCTACCTCTTTTTTATTTAGCTTAATAGACTTACAAAGTAACCATATCTTTCAAAGCTTCATAACGTTCTTCTATACGTTTAGGATCAAGATTTTCGTATGTTTCTAAGCTGAAGTTTTCAACAGTCAAAGACCCCATTGTTGCACCATAAAGCATACTCTTCCTAAAACCTTTTTCAGAAAAATCTCCGTGTTTAGCAAGACTTCCCATAAATCCACCAGCAAAAGAATCTCCAGCCCCTGTTGGGTCTGTAACATCTAAACTTGGAAATGCCGGTGCAAAGAATCTACTATCTTTTGTAGCTGTCATAGCACCAAGTTCACCTAATTTAACAACGATTCGTTTTGGTCCCATAGTAAGAAGTTTTGCTACAGCATGAGCAAATTTCTTTTCTTGAGCAAGAAGTCTAGCTTCTGTTTCATTAACGAAAAGAATATCTACTTTCTTAATAGCTTCAAGCAAAGTATCTCTAGTGGTGTTTATCCAAAGATTCATTGTATCTAATGCAATAATTTTAGGATTCTTAACCTGATTTATAATTTGTATCTGCAAAGATGGGTGAATATTAGCTAAGAAAAGCAGTTCAGCATTTTTATAGCTTTCTGGAAGAACCGGATTAAATGATTCAAAAACATTCAAACAAGTACTATGAGTGGTTGCATCACCAAATTCTTCACCATAACTGCCAACCCAATTAAAAGTATTTCCTTCTGTATTTCTTTCAAAACCAGTCAGATCGACGCCATGTTTTTTCAAAAACTCTATGTGTTTTTCTTCAAAATCTTTACCTGCTACACCAACTAAACCAACTTTAGTAAAATAGCTAGCAACTGTTGAAAAGTAAGAGGCCGAACCTCCTAATACTCTTTCACGTTTCCCTTTTGGTGTTTCAAGACTATCATAGGCTATTGAACCAACGACTACCATCTTAATGCTCATTAATGTTCCTCCAGTTCATATATGCCGAAGTAATAATTATGTATCTTCAAGCAACTAATATTATAACATAAATATTTTTAATCTTGAACTAGATTAAAAAGCTCAAATCTTTTTACCTAAGAATTAAATAGCAAAAAGCCGATTACTAGAGAAGAAAAATTTAATTTTTAATGGTAAAATAATGTTAGAATTTACTCTTAGAAGGATTGTTGCTACAATACCAGTTTTACTAGGTATAATTTTTATTATTTTTTCGGTTCTTTATTTGATACCGGGCGATCCTGCAAAAAATATTGCAGGTCCTAGAGCTAGCGAGGCTGCCATTGAGCGAATAAGAACAGAAATGGGGTTAAATCAACCCTTTCATAAAAGATTAATTACTTATGTAAGTAAAGTAATCCAGGGTGATTTAGGGAACTCAGTAATAACTGGAAGACCTGTTTTAAAGTCTATTTGCGAAAAGCTACCCTATACTTTGAAGTTAGCCTGTATTGCAATGATTATTTCTATAGTTCTAGGAATTATAATGGGTATAATTAGTGCAATAACAAAAGGTAAGTTCATAGACCGACTTTGCACAATCCTTTCTGTTACAGGAATAAGTATACCAGTTTTCTTATCTGGTCTAGTTATTCTATATATATTTGCGGTTAAATTGAAATGGTTTCCCGCTTCCGCAAGTTCACCCATTATGTTAAAGAATCCTCTTCTTTCTTTTGTTCTTCCTGCTTTTACTCTAGGAATACGTTCAGCAGCATTTCTAGCAAGAATAGTAAGAAGTAGTATGATTGAAGTATTAAACCAAGATTATATCAGAACAGCTAGAGCTAAAGGTCTAAGCCCTTGGCGTATTTTATTCCGTCATGGTCTACTTAACGCTCTTGTTCCTGTTATAACTGTAATTGGTTTAGACCTCTCCAGCTATTTAAACGGTTCAGTAATAATTGAAACAATCTTTGACTTACCTGGTATAGGAAGATTTGCTATGGATGCTATATTAAAGCGTGATTATCCTATCATACAGGGTGTTATTCTTGTTGGAGCCATAGTTTTCATAGTTGTAAACTTAATTATGGATCTAATCTATGCCTGGATTAATCCTAAAATTCGTGACGAAATGATGGGGAAAAGTGCAGCATGAATATGAAAAACTCATCAATGAAGCATTTTACTCTTGCAGGTTGGTTAAGCTTGCTTGGAATAATAGTAGTTCTTTTTGTAGCAATATTTGCATCCAGTCTCGCACCAAATGACCCTATGGATACAAGTCCTGAGAGACGCTGGAAAGATGATATTAAAGGGTATCCATTAGGTTGTGACAATTTAGGTCAATGCATTTTTTCAAGATTAATACATGGTGCTAGACTTTCATTAGAAATTGGATTTGCTTCGCGTTTAGTCGCACTTGCGATAGGTCTTATCGTCGGTCTAACAGCTGGTTACTTTGGAGGTTGGATAGATTGGATCTTAATGCGAATAGTGGATATGTTTTTAGCTTTTCCTAGCTTACTAATATCGTTAGCAATTTCAATGATTATGGGAAATGGTTTGGGAACTGTTATCTTTGCAATAGCAATAGTAGGTTGGGCTGAAATGGCAAGAATAATTCGTTCAGCAGCTCTTGAATTACGTTCATCAGAATATGTAATTGCCGCTAAAACTCTTGGTGCCTCAGATTTAAGAATAATGTTAACCCACATATTACCAAACTGTTTACCTATAATAACAGTTATATTCACAATGGGTATCGCAACTGCGGTTCTTTCTGAGGCAAGTCTAAGTTTCTTAGGACTTGGCGTTAATCCCGCAATGCCAACCTGGGGTGGAATGGTATCAACCGGGAAAGACTATATGATTTCACACCCCGAATTAGTTATCTACCCAGGCCTTTGTATCGCTTTTCTAGTTATTGTATTCAACGTTTTCGGAGATGAACTAAGAGACGTTTTAGATCCATCACACAAAGGAAATTTCTAATATGTCAAAAAGACCACTTATTGGTATTCTCTATTCTGATTGTGCCGTAAGAGACAATGAAATGCGAATTCGCACTTATGTTTCAAGAAAATATTCTAACGCTGTTTTGTTAAGTGGTGGTGACCCAATTCTACTTCCAACACCTTTTACTCACGAAATTAATAACGACGAGATAAGTCGCTTATCAGAACGTTATTTAAGTCTAGTTGACGGAATACTACTTGCTGGAGGTGAAGACATTCACCCAAAATTTCAAGATGAAGACCCTATACCTGCTTTAGGTGCTGTTAATCCATTTCGTGACAATTTTGAAATAATAGTTACAAAACAAGCTTATACTAATTCCCAAAAACCTATTTTAGGTGTTTGCCGTGGAATTCAGCTAATGACAGTTGCACTAGGGGGAAAGGTTCATCAAGATATTTCTGATATAGCCTCAATACAACATTCTCAGAGTTCTCCACGCTGGGCTTCTTCGCACTATATAGAAATCAAACCTAATTCTAGACTTTCCCAAATAGCAGATAATAAAATAATAATGGTAAATTCTTTCCATCATCAGGCTGTTAAAACACTGCCCAAAAACTTTGAAATAACAGCAAAAACTTCGGACGGAATAATTGAAGCCATAGAATTAAAAGATAAGAATAGGTTTTGTCTAGGTGTTCAGTGGCATCCTGAAGAAACATTTGAAACTGATGACTTTAACAAAGAAATATTCAAAATATTTGTTAATGCTTGTAAATAATTATGATATCACCAATTTTCAGAAGCCTTAGACCAAAATTATGGGTAAAGAACCTTTTTCTCTTCGTTCCACTACTCTTTTCTGAAAAGAAACTAATTTGTTCTTGGGAAAATTGGCTTTACTTGTTAGCTGGCTTCGCTATTTTCTGTGGTCTTTCTGGGGCTGTATACATTTTAAATGACATAATAGATCTTGCCAGTGACAGAATACATCCTGTCAAATGCAATAGACCTATAGCTTCTGGCTTGTTATCGGTAAAAGAAGCAAAAGCAGCTTTATTACTTATTCTTTTTATTTCTCTTATTGCTGCTTGGAATATATCCGCAATGTTTTTCTCTTTGGCATTAGGGTATTTTATTTTAAATCTTGCTTATTGCCTTAAATTGAAAAAAATTGCCATCATCGATGTTCTTTGCTTTGGAATAGGTTATGTTTTACGAACCCTTGCAGGAATCGGTGCCTTAAAAATAATAAATATAGAATTGCAAATATCAAATTCTCTTATAATATCAATTTTCTTTTTTGCAGTATTTTTAGCTTTGATTAAAAGACGACAGGATATACTTATAACAGAAAACAAAGCTGTTTTGAGACGAAAAGAATACACTTTCTATTCTGTTGATTACTTAGATCAAATCACTTCTATTATTGGTGGTTTAACTATATTTTTTTATGCTATTTTTGTTCTAAATATTGAAAAAACATCATCTTTTGCGAATACTAACCTAATATATACGATACCTATTATAATATATATCATTCTGAGATACTTATTAATAATCCATAATGATGAGGAAAACGAATTATCTTCTGATTTAACATTCAAAGATAAGCCCCTAATCGCCTGCGGAATACTTTGGGTTATTTCTATTATTGCTATTAACTCAGCTATAATTTAATTTCTTCTTTTTTCAACGTTTACCCCTCAGCTTTCAACTTTCAACTTTCCACTTTCAACTTTCATCTTTCAGCTTTTAATTCCTAATTACTCATTGCTAATTGCTAATTAAAATTACCCCCAACTCATCTTTTTACGTAAAACATTAAAGAAGTTTCGTTCCTTAAAAACAACAATATGGCTAACTTCTTCTGCCTTTACAATTTCCACAACATCATCATTTAAAAGTTTAAAATTTGCCTGTCCATCTATAACAAGCTCAACAATAGAATGAACACAGGCTATTCTACAGCTTAAAACTTCATTTTCTGAGGCAACTACAGGTCTTGCACTAAGCATATGACTGTTAAGTGGGCAAATAATCATTACATTTACCCAAGGAGGCACTATAGGACCGCCTGCTGAAAGCGAATAGGCTGTTGAACCTGTTGGAGTAGATACAATTAAACCATCACCTTGATAAGTATTGATTATATTCCCAGAAATAGAAACATTTATCTTTATAACTCTAAGCATAGGTGCCTTTTGAATAACAACATCGTTTAACCCTATGCCTGAAAATACTTTTTCTCCATTTCTATAAACATTAGTGCGAAGCATCATTCTTGGCTCAACAGCATAATCACCAACCTTTAGTCTTCTCAAAGCTGTTATCGCATTCTTAGGATCTTCTAATGTCATAAATCCTAAGTGACCAAGATTAATACCCGCTATTGGAAGGTTATATTCTGCATAATCTCTTGCTGCACTAAGAATGGTTCCATCACCACCTAGCACAACAAACATATCTGCTTCATTCCTAAGATAATCATCATCAAAAACCAAGTCTGGCATTGAAACCAATTTCGCCATTGTTGGAGACAATCTTGCCGTGATTTTATTCTTCATTGTCCATTTCAATAAAGTCTGAACTAATGGTGGCAAAGACTCTTTAGCAGGATGACAACTAAAAGCAATACTTTTGACTGGCTTTTCTTGTTTTTCAAAATTTTTGTTTTTCATACTCGACAATGATAAACTCTCTACTCAACTATAAACATTAGTTTGGGGGAAATATTTCATAATAGCTTTTACCACTTCTTATAGATTTAGCTACACTTCTTGCTGAAAATCCATAAACAGTTCCCTTCTTACTACTGCTAATCTTATCTAGAATATTTAATGCAGCCTGTTTCTGACCCTTTTTGAAATATAAATTTGCCAGCAGAAGCTGAGCATCAAGATTATCTGAATCGTGTTTCAAACAAGTTCTAAGTGACTTTATAGCAGAATCATTTTCGCCTAATCTAAAAAGAGTATCTCCAAGTTGATAATGAGCTTCCGCCCAAAGAGGGTAGAGAACAACAACCTGTTCAAAAGCCTTCAAAGCCTCCATATAATTACGACTAAGCTTCGCTCTTAAACCAGTGTTATATTCTTTAAATACATTAGTCACTTCAGCATCAAGAACAGTAAAATTTCCATGTTTTGAACAGTTTACGTCACTTCCATTCCAAGAATAAACTCCGCTTTTAGGACAAACTGGAGCAGAAGTAAGATACTTATCTTTTACAAGATTTGTTAAAGAAAAATCAGATTTATTCTTTGGATTCTTAGAAATGAACTTTTCTTGAGCCATTTTAATGACTGACATACTATGAGCACAATCTTGTTTATGTTTTAACTCTTCAAAATAAACAGAGGTGAGCAATTTTTCTGAAGATTCTTTTCGCTGCTCAACAGGTGAAATAGGCGCATCAGTTGCCCCTTTACCAGTAGATTTACTATTTACCATTGGTTTTAAAGAGTTTTGTTTAGCTTGAAGAGAATCCTCAATTATTTTTAAACAATTAGAAGCATACTTATCACCAGGCTCAATGTTCAAAACATTTAAAAATATCTGTCTGGCTTGAAGCAAGTGCCCCTGTTTTGCCAGCAATGCACCTTTTAAATTTAGTATTCTAGTATTTCTAGAATCAAGACCAAGACCTGTAGCAATAGCCTTATTTGCCGTTTCTAAGTCATTTTTTCGTGCTGCCGAAAGAGCAATCAGATAATAAGTATCTGATTTAGGTGTTTTCTTAGCATTCTCTAATAAATCTCTGACTGTTACTTCTGATACAGGACCCTGAAATTCGGCTCCAAATGAAGCAAAAGTTAAGGACACAAAGAGCATTGCTACAGATATTTTTTTCATTGCTTGTTTGTTCTCGACAATCTTTTACGCATGAGTTCTGCCCAGCTTATTAAATCTGGATCCCCAGAAGAATTTGCAACTATTGTGAATTCCTTTAAAGCTCTTGGCGCCAAGCCTCTGGCAAAATAAATTTTACCTAGGAAGAAATGAACTCTGTCGTCTTCTGGAGCAAGTTTTTCTGCTGTTGAAGCATACTTGTATGCATCATTAACGAAACCTAAATTCAAGTTAGCGTTAATCATAAATAAGTGAGCATCAAGATTTTCTGGTTCAAGCTTGATTATTTCACGATAGCATCTCATAGCCATCTTTAATTTGCCTTGCTTACGAAGAAGTTCTGAATAGCTCATCAAACCAGGAACGTTCTTAGGATCAAGAGTCAAAACCTTCATATAGGCAATTATAGCTTCATTTGGCATATCAATACTTTCGTATGCTTTACCCATTTCGAGATAAGCATCAGTATCGTCTGGAGCCTTTTCTATACGTTTCTTTCGATTTTCAATAATCTTCGTAGCATCTGCTTCAACTTTTTTCTGAACAGCTTTTAAATTTTCAGCAATACTTTGATCACTATAATCGAAACTAGCAGCCTTCTTAAAAGCTTTCAAAGCATCCGGGTAAAGTTTCTGATTTGATAAGAGAATACCGATATTATTCCAGATACCAGCTTGATCAGGAGCACCAGTAGCAGATTTAGTAAAAGCAATTATAGCTTTGTCAGGTTGTCCTAATGCTTGATAGAGTTTCCCTAATTCTAACCAGGCTTCATAAGTAGCATTTTCATTCTTTACAAGAGATTCAAACATGTCAGCAGCTTCTTCAAGCTTTCCTTGTTTAGCTACAGAATAAGCCATCAAGAAAGCAGCATTGTAATTTTCTGGTTCAAATCTAAGTATTTCTCCAGACAAATCATGCAAGTCATCCCATTTAGAAACAGCTCTCAATGAATTTGCAAGGGAAAGCATTGTTGAAACTTTTTGATGGAACTGGTTTGCCAAGGCTTCTTGGAAAACGTCTATAGCTCTTTCATGTTCACCCTTAGAAGCTAAAACTTCTGCAAGTTTTTCTAAGACATAAGCATCTTTTGGATTCAAACTAATAGCCATAGAATATGAAGTAATAGCCTGATTATATTTTTTCAATTCTTGATAGAACTGACCTAAACGGCTATGCCCATATGAATCTGTTGGATGCAGAATAGTTGCTCTTTTGACTTCCATTATAGCCAAATCTGTTTTGCCAAGAGACTTATAAGTCATACCTAATTGGTAGTGAGCATAAGGGTCATCTGGAGATAGTTGAATGGCTTTTTGGAACATGTCTCTAGCATATTCTAGTTGATTTCTAGCTTTTTCTAATAAACCTAACTGATAAAAAGCTTTGGACATAAACTTGTTTAATTCTAAAGCCTTTTCTAAGGCTTTTTGAGCTTCAGATAATCTGCCCTTTTGACGTAACATTGTGCCATAATAGAGATAGACTTCTGCGCTATCAGGCTTGTGAGCCACACAAGATTCCAAATTTGCCAAGGCTCCATCAGAATCCGAGCGTTCTTCATACAATTGAGCCAAACGAAGCATTAAACCATAATTATTAGGTGTTTTAGCAAGTTTTTCTTTTGTTTCATTGATTTCAGTAGCAATTCCATCGTCAAGAAATTCTGCTAAAGTTTCATAATGCTTATCTATACTAGGAGACTTCTTAACTTGTTCAGGAACAGCTTCTATTGGAGTTCCCATTTCACTACTGGTTATTTTTTCTGAAGCTTTACTAGAAAATTCAATATCTTTGTCGGTTTCTTTTAATGAAGCAACAGGATTTGCTACATCTAAAGAAAGATCATCTGGGAAATCATTATCAACTTTTTCACCAAAATTTATGCCGCCATCAACCAGATTCTTCTCATCTATAAACCAGAAAGTCAATTCTATTAAACCAATTAGAACGACTATACCACTTATAAGTCCACCTACGAGTAAAAGTAAAGGATGATTATCGCAGATTTTGCTTAAATAAAGAATTGCGAAAACAAACAAACCAATAACGAGCATAATTATCGCTCTTTTTGGCGATGAATTAGCTGTTTTAGAAACGGGTTCAAACATTTCTGATACTGGATCTTTTATCTTTTTATCAGTATTACTGGAATCTGTATTGTTTTCTAAGGTCGCTCCACATTGATTACAAACTGTCGCTGTTACAGAGTTATTACAACCACATTTTTGGCATACAATTTGAAGAGAATGTTCACATAGGGCACAATTAACTGCACCATCAGTATTAGCCGCTCCACAGCTAGGACAATTAATCATAATTTACAAGAATCCTACTTTCTAGTTTTATTTATTATTTGCTTTTTCCAAGAGATCTTCTGATTTCCCTGTAGACTCAACATCTGCTTCTTGCCAGAATGAAGCAACAGGTTCCCCTAATATAGCTCCAATTAAAGAACTAATAAAAACAGCCAAATATGCAGTTTCGAAATCTATTAAATAGTAAATAACCGGCGAAATTAAAAAACCGATTAACATGCCTATAATACAACCTATTATAGTAGATTCGTAAACTGCAATAAAAGCTCCCAAAGCAGAACCTAGAAAAAGTCCTACTAAAGAATACATATCTCCAAAGTTTCTTGCTAATACAGTACCTATTGCTCCAAAAGCAACAATTAGAGTACATACCATAAAGCAAGCCATTACAGTAGAAAGTCTGCCTGAAGAACTTATAAGATTCATAACTTATCTCAAAATTGTCTTTTCATAATAGTAATTATTTTTTGGATTTTCAGCAACGAAAGTAGTCATTTCAGAAAGCATACAATGTCCATCAATTGTGGCAGCTTTTGTGCAAATTTCTTTTATATCATTCAATCTGGTTTGAACTTCGCTATAGCTACCTCTCTTCATAGGTTTAACAACTCTTACAACAGCTCTAACAGCATTTTTTGTGCTATATTCGGCTAATGGAATTATATCTAACTGAACAATCTTATAACCGTTATCTGTTAAAGCCTTTTCAATATTTGACTTAATTAAAGCTTTTGTTTCTTCGCTAACAACAACACCCTGAGTTTCTTTTTCTCTCAAAGCGTTAATCTTATTCCAAAAAGCTTCATTCTTTTCTCTTAAAGCTTGAGATTGAACTCTTCTACTTTCTGGAATAGATCTTGAAACACCTAATTCTTTCAATTGTTCAACAGTAGAATCAACTTCGCTGATATCTTCTTCATCATCTTCTTCATCATCTTCTATATAGGTCAATCCTATTTCTTCATCAACAAGTTCAATTAATTCGTCACTGTAACCAATATCAGTTAAATCTGCTTCTGGAAAATCTGCAAAACAAACATTAGAAGCTAATAAACAAATTGCAATAAAACCAATAACGTTATTTCTTTTCAAGGTATAACTCCCTAATTATTTTTTTTACATATTATAGTAGTAATCTACTAAATTTTAAAGTCCTTAAAAGCTTTTCGTAAATTTTTCATTGTTTCATCTGGTTCCTCGATGAATAGCTTAGTTCCAGATATTATATCAACAAAACCAAGCTCCCTTTTATAACGAGGAACAATATGCTGATGCACATGTTCGATACTTGCACCTGAACAGTAGCCAATATTATAACCTATATTAAAACCTCCAGGATTATATAATTCTTTAAGAACATCAATTGCAAATACTTGAGTTTTGTGCATTAACAAAACTTCTTCATCAGTAAATTGGCTTGTTTCTGTAATATGCCTTATTGGGAAAATCAAAATATGACCAGAAGTATAAGGATAAAGATTAGCAGAAACACCTATTTTATCGTTTTTCCAAACCAACAAATTTGGAACATCAGGATTATTTTTCAAAACTTCACAGAGAATACAATCTACTTTTGGTCGATTCTCACCAGTCAAATAACCCTTTTTGTTTTTTATATACAATTGCTGATCAAAA
>CAMJNS010000052.1 GCA_946407375.1 uncultured bacterium | reverse complement strand
TTGAACAAATATAAACGAGATGGCACTATAACTAACTTTGAAGTAACTAAATCTAAAGAAAAATTCATAAAAGAACAGGGCACAATTAGAAGATTGACTGCTTCTGTTGTTATTAACGGAGATCCTTCAGAATATAAAAATACAGAAGATCAGATTTTAGCTATAGCTCAGACAGCTATAGGTTATGACAAATCTCGTGGTGATAAAATAAATCTAATGGTAATGCCATTCAAGAATGATGAATTAGAACGAGCAAGACAAGAAATGGCTCTAAAAAAGGAGCAGGAAAAACAAATGTTTAAGATCATAATGGGCCTACTTATGGCTTTCCCAATTTTAATAGGTTTAATCTATATTGTAGCTAGAATTACAAAAGCAAGAAGTATTGCTAAGGAACAGAAACGTCTTGAAGAAGCTGCAAAAGAAGCTGAAAGACTTAGACAGAAACGTCAGAAAGAATTGCTTGCTGCCAATGAAAAACAGTGGGCTGAATATGAAAAACGTTTCTCAGATGTTAAGAACTGGTTCCCAGAAATTACAGATTTGGCTGAAAAGAAACGTAAAGTTCAAGATCTTAAACTTCAAGCTCTTAAATATGCAGCTGAAAATGATTCGTTGCCACCTGATTTTGAAGAAATGAGTCCTGAAGAAAAATTTGCCTATCGTGAAGCTTTCCAGAAAAAGGCTGATGGTAAACTTGAAGGTGAAGTTGAAAGACTCGAAAAGATTGTTTCCGAACGTGATAAAGAAAGAGAAGGCGAGCTCAATAAACTCAATGCTGAAGCTTTGGCTCGTGATGCTCTTGAAAAACGTGTTAGAGACCTTATTGAAAGCAAGCCTGATGATGCTATCCAGGTCATCAGAGGTTGGTTAAATAGTTAATATAGAGGAGAACATATTTTGTCTAATGATACCCAACCGCAACAACAAGTAGTTCTTAAACCAGAAGATTTACCGGCATTAAATATTGCTGGTAAGGCTAAAGCGGCTATTCTTTTGGTTTTCCTAGGACCAGACACAAGCCGAACTATTTTGCAATCTCTTTCTGATCAAGAGATTGAAACTCTTACTATAGAAATAGCCAAACAGAGAAAGATTTCTACTGAAGAAAAGCTTTCTGTTTTGTTTGAATTTGAACAAATGATGATGGCTAGAAAATTCTATGCTGAAGGTGGCTTGGAATATGCAAAGCTTTTGTTGGAAAAAACTGTTGGACCTGGTAAAGCTTTGGAAATATTAGCTAGAATGGGTACTTCTTTACAGCTTCAACCTTTTGAAGCTGCCAGAACAGCAGACCCAAGTCAGTTAGCAACTCTAATTCAAAATGAACATCCTCAGCTTGTTGCTATGATTATGGCATACTTACAGCCTGAAAAAGCCGCAGTTGTTTTGCAGTCTATGGATCATGATTCCCAGATTGAAATAGCAAAACGTTTGGCTCTTATGGATAGAACTAGTCCAGAAATCACTCGTGAAGTTGAAAACTATCTTGAAGAAAAACTCTCTTCTATCATCGGTCAAGACCTTACTACAGTTGGTGGTATCGATACTATCATCAGTGTATTGAACTCTGTTGACCGTGCAACTGAAAAGACCATTATTGAAACAATGGAAGTTCAAGAACCTATTCTTGCTGATGAAATCAAGAAGAAAATGTTCGTATTCGAAGACGTTGTTCTTATCGACGACCGTGGCTTGCAACGCTTGTTCAAGGAAATCGACCAGAAAGATCTTTCTCTTGCACTCAAGGGTGTTACTGACGAAGTTAAAGAAAAATTCTATAAGAATATGTCTAAGCGTGCTGCTGAAATGCTTAAAGAAGATATGGCATATATGGGACCTGTTAGAATGCGTGACGTTGACCAGGCACAGCAACGTATTGTTAAATTGGTCAAGAAATTAGAAAGCAAGGGCGAAATTATTGTTTCTAGACCAGGTGAGGAGGAAATGATTGGCTAAGCGAACTAGAGGTATTGACATCCTCGCAGATATTCTTCAATTTTGTGATATTAAAACTCAAAACGATATCGTTTATGGTTTAACTCCAATTTTGGAAAAGGAAAAACGTCCTGATTTAATTTTGGAATTGCGTAAACAGATAATAATGTTTGATGATCTAGCTTATGCTAATATTGCTGGCATTCAGATGCTTCTAAAATATGTAAGCATCAAAGATTTGGCTGTAGCTTTGATGGGAGCTCAAGAATCTGTAGTCAAAAACATTGCTTCAGCTATGTCAAAAAATATGTTTACTGATTTAAAGACAGAAGCTTCTATTATGAAAAATGTGAGCAAGAGTGAAATTAGTCTTGCTAGAGAACGTATTCTTACTGAAGTTAAAGGCTTAATGAAAGAAAATCGTTTATATATTGATAAACCAGATTCTAGTAAGATTTACTAAGGTGTTTATATGGTATTTAGAGTTTTAAAAGCTAATCAAGTTAAAAAAACAGAAGTTCCATTTATGGTTGAACACGGGCAAAAAAAGGAAAAGCCCAAAGAACCAGCCATTGATCCAAATGAAGATGCATTTGCTTCAGAAGCTTTTAAGATTCTTTCTCCTGAACTCTTGGCTGGAAATGGTGAAACAATTAGAACTAAAAAGCCTGCAGAAGAACAAGAACAGAAGCCTGAAACAGAAAAACAAGAAACAGAACAAGTTGCTGAACAAGCTGCTAATAATAATCCAGCTAACAAAGATTCTTTCTTATCACAAGCTGCAAAAAAATCTAGACATGCTGCTGTATTAGAAAAGTTACGAATTAAAGAACTTGAACTTGAGGCCTTGGAAGACGAGTTAAAAGAATGGGAAAATCGTTTGCAAGAACAAGAAAGATTGTTGTTGGCAAAAGAACAGGAAGCAACTCAGGCTAACATAAAGAAACGCCAAGAAGTTGAAGCTGAATGTAACCAAACTTTAAAAATGGCTAAAGAAGCTGCTGAATCAATAAAATCTGCAGCAAAAAATGAAGTAGAAGCCATGAAGAAAAATGCAAAACTTGAGTTGGAATCTGTTCGAGAAAAAGCATACAAAGAAGGCTTTGATTCTGGCGAAGAAAAAGGTCTATCTCAAGGTGAAGCTGAGGGTTTAAAAGAAATAGAAATTGACTGGAAGAATCTCATGAATGAATCAGAAATGATTGTTAAAGAGCTTCAAACCAGTCGTATGGGTATCTTAAATGCTTCTCAGGAAGAAATGCTAAGATTGGTTATATCTTTTGCTAAGGCTGTAATAAAAGTTGAGCCGATGGCTCAGCCCAATATTATATTAGAGAATATTCAACAGGCTATTTATGGCATTAGTGACGTTGATAAAATTATAATGAAAATCAACTTGCGAGATAAAGCAATGTGCGAAGCCCATAAAGAAAAAATACTTTCTCGATTATCAGGAGTAACAGAATTACAAATAATCGAAGATCCAAGTCTCTCACCAGGTGGTGTAAAGATAGAAACAGGGGTAAGCACTATTGATGCAACTCTAGAAACACAGTCAAGAGCTTTGGAAAAAGCCCTTCTTGAAAAATTTGAAAAATCTATGGCATCTGGTCAATAAAAATGAATTTTTCTCTATCTGATTATGAATCTGTAATAAATAGCACTGAAACCATTAAAATTAATGGCAGAGTGACAAAAGTTATTGGGCTTTTGATTGAAGCTACAGGTCCTCAAAATCCTGTTGGTGACATTTGCAACATAGTTACTCAGAATGGACCTATGCCTTGCGAAATAGTTGGTTTCAGAAAAGATTCTGTTCTTCTAATGCCTTTGATCAACACAGAAGGAATCAGACAGGGAAGCGAAGTTATTCCAACAGGCACTCCTTTGACTGTTCCTGCTGGAGATGAACTATTAGGTAGATTGTTGGATGGTTTGGGTAATCCCATGGACGGAAAGGGAAGTTTGCCTGACCACTTAAAGAGAGTTCCACTAAATAGAGAACCCCCGAACCCATTCACAAGAAAAAGAATACTAGAACCACTTCCCACAGGCGTTAAGGTATTAGATGGGCTTTTGACTATAGGGAACGGTCAGCGTCTTGGTATTTTCGCAGGTTCCGGTGTTGGTAAATCAACTCTTTTGGGCATGATAAGCAGAACTTCAAAAGCCGATGTAAACGTTCTTGCACTAATTGGTGAAAGAGGACGTGAAGTCAGAGAATTTCTAGAAAAAGACTTAGGCGAAGAAGGCATGAGGCGCTCTGTAATCGTTGTAGCTACATCAGATCAACCTGCCTTAGTAAGAATTAAAGCTGCTTTTACTGCAACAGCTATTGCTGAATATTTCAGAGACCAGGGCAAAAACGTTATGCTTATGATGGATTCTGTCACAAGATTTGCTTTGGCACAGCGTGAAATTGGTCTTGCAACTGGTGAACCTCCGGCTACAAGAGGTTATACTCCTTCTGTTTTCGCTATGTTGCCTAAATTATTAGAAAGGGCAGGGACCTCTCAAAAGGGTGCTATCACAGGTATTTATTCTGTATTAGTTGAAGGCGGCGATATGGATGAACCTGTAGCCGATGCTGTTAGAGGTATTTTAGACGGTCATCTTGTTTTGAGTAGAGATTTGGCTCATCAGAATATTTACCCAGCTATTGATATTTTGGGCAGTATTTCTCGTTTGATGCCAGAAATTGTAGATAAAAAGCATTATGAAAATGCAGGGAAATTACGTAACATTTATTCTACTTATATGAAAAATATAGATGCTATCACACTTGGTGCTTATAAAGCAGGTTCCGATCCACGTATAGATGAAGCAATTAAAAAGCAACCTATGATTGAAAATTTCATTAGACAGGGAATCAAAGAGGCTGTTCCTTACGAAAACTCTGTTAACGAAGTAGCAAAAATAGCCGGAGGCAAGTAATAATTTAATATGGCTTTTGTATTCAGATTAAATCAGTTATTGCAGATTGCCCTTCACGAAGAGAACGAAGTCAAAGACCGTTTAGCTCGAAAAGATGGACAAATAGCTGAACTTGCCGCAAAAATTAAAAAATATCAAGATGATCAGGAATCTGCTCTTGTTCAGCAACAACAAGATTTATTAGCGGGTGACATAAGCAAAGTTCAGATGTATCCTGCTTATTTGAATGCTTTGAAAAAATCTGAGATTTTTTATTCTGACGAAATGGAGCTTCAACAAAAACAAAGGCAGAAAATTCTAGAGGAGTTGCAAGAAAAACAACGTAATCGAAAGACTTTTGAAAAATTACGTGAGGCTGATGAAGCAAAGTATAAAAAAGAGTTGTTAAAGAAACAGCAGAAAGCCTTAGATGAATTTGGAAGTAGAAAAAGAAATACATTAATGGAGCCAGACAATGCTTGAAAATATGAACAGACTAGTTGAAAAAATTGATGCTCTCAATAAGAGTTTGAGTATTTATGCTCCTAAGCATAAAAGAAGAAACAATGTAAATAATTTTGCTCAGCAATTAGAAGCTGCTACTTCTGGTAATAACATTTCTGCCTGTTCTCCAGCAACAAATACAAAAAATACCGATTTACAATTAAGCAAAAACATTAATGATGATGTTAAAGGCTTGGTTGAAAAATACTCTAAAGAATATAATGTAGACCCCGCATTAATTCAGCAACTTATTACTGTTGCTTCTGCAAATAATCCAAATGCTGTTGGGAAAAATGGTCAAGTCGGATTAATGCAATTGAATCCGGCTTTGTTAAGTCAGTTAGGGGTTACTAATCCTTTTGATCCTCAACAGAATATTTCAGCAGGAACAAATTATCTTTCTCAGTTGTTGCAAAATAATAGTGGGAATCTCCCTCTTGCTCTTGCTGCCTATAATACTGACCCAAAAACTGTTAAGAGGTTTGGTGGGGTTCCACCATATTTAGAAACACAGAATTTTGTCAATCAGATAATAAGCGGTCTTAATAAATCAGAATAATTAAAGGGAAAAGAAATGCCAGAAAATCCAGGCGCAAAAGAAACAGAAGAATTGCTTGAACAGTATGAAAATACTGAAAATCAAACAGTAAATAATGAACCAGCAGAATCAGAAGAGCCAAAAGAACCTTCTGCTATTTTTAAATTTTTAAGTACTGTATTTTATATATTTCTTCTTTGTGCTCTAGGCATAAGTATGACTTTGCTTCTCTTTTCCTTAGACTTTCTGGATATTATGGTTTTTAGAAACTCTATTCCAGAGCAATATAGAAAAGGCTGGCCATTAGAAGCCTATTATGAATTTGTTAAATTGCATCAACTTCCTGAAGAAGAACGCTATCAACAAATGATTTATACTGAACAGCAGCGTTATAACAAATTAATTTCTGATGGCAATAAGAACTTAGAAGAAAGAGCCAAAGCTCTTGAAGAATCTTATAGAGCATTAGTTAGAACTCAAAAAGAACAGAATAAACTAGATCAAGAAGAACTTAGAAGAAAACAAGAAGACTTAGCTCTTGAAAGAAAAAAACTAGAAGATGGTTTGGCTGATTTAGAAAAAAGAAAAAAGGCTGTTGATGAGCTTTCAAATCGTTTGGCTTCTGAGGCTATGAATATAGAAGCAAGCCTTATTAGATTTATGGAAAAAGAAAACCGATTAGACCAAGTTTGCGCTATTGCTGCTCAAATGGAACCTAAAGCACTTGCTAAGGTTTTTGATGAAGTCCCTGATGACCAGCTTATTTATGATATTATGGGTGGCTTACAACCTAGTCATTCTGCGAAAACATTATCTCATATGGACCCTGAAAAAGCAGGTAAGATTATGAAAATAAGCAACAACCCATTAACTCTTCCTCCTCCAGGGGCTCCGAGAAGCTATATTCCACAGTCTTTAACTAATTTAATTGAAGAAACTCAGGCAAACCGTAGATAATTTGGAATTAGGAATGAGGAGTGAGGAGTGAGGAATTGAGATTTGAGAATTGAGATTTAAGAATTGAGAATTGAGATTTGAGAGTTGAGAAGTGTGAACTGAGAACTGAGAAATGAAAGCTGTGGGAACTGATAAGTGAAAAATAACTAAAAAGCCCTCTTTTATAAAGAGGGATGTCACGAAGTGACAGGGAGATTTTAGATATTTGAGAACTGAAATGTGAAGTTGCTTACAGAGTTTCAAAAACAGATTTTGCAGCAGAAATAGTTCTTTCTATATCCAAATCTGTATGAGCACCTGAAATAAACATAGCTTCAAACTGTGATGGAGCTAAATATATCTTTTGGTTCAACATTCCTCTGAACCATCTTGCAAATTTATCTGTATCAGATTTTTTTGCTGTATCATAATCTGTAACTTGTTCTTCATTGAAGAATAGAGTCATCATAGCCCCATATCTGTTACAGGTTATTTTGATATTTGCTTCTTTTGCTGCTGCAATCAGGCCTTTTTCAATCTTTTCAGAATTGGAAAAGAGTTTCACATAAAAGGTATGATCTGATTTTAATTTTTTAAGAGTAGCAATGCCTGCAGCTACTGCTATTGGATTCCCAGAAAGTGTTCCAGCTTGGTAAACAGGACCATCTGGAGCTATCATAGACATTATGTCAGCTCTTCCACCATAAACAGCTAGAGGCATACCACCACCAACAACTTTGCCAAGTGTTGTTAAATCTGGTTTAACATTCACAACTTTGCTTACACCACCAAAGCAGCCTCTGAAGCCTGTCATAACTTCATCGAAAATCAATAAAGAACCATTTTCGTCACAAAGTTTTCTTAATCCCTGTAAATATCCATCTTTGGGATTAACTACCCCCATGTTGCCACAAACTGGTTCGACTATCATGGCAGCAATTTTGTTTTTGTGGGTTTCAAAAACATTCTTTACGGCTTCAAGATTATTAAATGGAACGACTAAGGTATTAGAGGCAATACCTTCAGGAATACCAGGACAACCAGGAATACCTAAGGTTGCAACGCCAGAACCGGCAGAAACCAGTAGAGAATCACCGTGACCGTGATAACCACCATCGCATTTTATAATGTAAGGTCTATTAGTGAACCCCCTTGCAAGTCTTATAGCTGACATAGTTGCTTCTGTTCCTGAACTGACAAAACGCATTTTTTCTATGACAGGGAAAGCTTCACAAATTAACTGAGCAAGTTCTGTTTCTGCAAGGGTGGGGGCTCCAAAGCTCAAGCCATCTAGAGCTGCACGTCTCACAGCTTCTATAACGCTTTCTTCTGCATGACCTAAAATTGCAGGTCCCCAAGTTCCAACATAATCAATGTATTCTATATCGTTTACGTCTACAACTTTGCTTCCATAAGCAGATTTTATAAATGGGGGTTCGCAACCTACTGATTTAAATGCTCTAACAGGGCTGTTTACCCCACCAGGAAAATATTTGCTTGCTAATTCAAGTTCTTTGCTCATTTGTTTCCCTTATATTATTAATGTTTTCTAAAATACTTCACTACTTTTGATATAGTCTGAAAAAATGATAAACAGAAGAATCCGACAATAGTGGCTATAATTGTAACAGTTATAAAATAAACTGGACTGCCAAAATCGGTTTCTTTTGCTTTAACAGATTCATCTTCGGGTTCTTTTGGTGGAATAGGATTTTCCTGTAAATGACTAATTAAAGAATTTTTGGTTATTGCTGAAGGTTTTGTTGAAGTAGTGCTGGGTTTATCTTGATGAGTTTCAGCTTTTGATGCTGAACTTTTAGATTCTACTTTAGCAGTTTCTGTTGGTGATACACTCTTAGGAGGTTGGCTAGATACAGGCTTTTCAGTAGATTTTGTTTCTTTTTTTATTTCAGGAACAAGAGGTTTTTGAGGCAACGGCTGTTCTGAAGGCTTAGTAGAAGGAATTGATTTCGCAACTTCATCATTTTTTACTTTACTATTTGTAGAAGTATTAGCTTCTGTTGGTGGATTACTTTTATCTTTTGGTGTTTCTACTGGCTTTTCTTGCTTTTCGCTTGGTTTAGTTACTTTGGTTTTGGCTAGGAAAGGCACATCAGGCTTTTTCCCACGACCAAAAACTTTTCTGTCTTTATGCCCAATTGGCAAAGCTTTCTGAACTACAGAAATTTTACCTAGTTCAGTTTGATATCTAAAAGTGATTAAATCACCTAAGTTGTCGAAAAAGGCTTCAATCTCCTTGGCAGCAGTTTTTTCAAAATGAAAAACAGCTTTACCATTGTTTTTGCTTGAATAAAGAATTACTTGAATATCATCATTTTTTTGCAAATAGTCTATTTCACGTAATTCATCAAGTGCCATGACCATAATTGCTGGTTGGGGTTTGTCTGGTTGCTGACCATGAAGAATAATAGCTTGGTTAGTTTTTATAAGCCAGATTTCTCTGGGCTTCTTGTTATCTTGCAACAAAGCTTTATCAATTACTTCACCTGTTAGCAGATATGGGGTAATAGCTTCAAGAACCTTTTGCGGGAGCTTTTGTATTTTACTCATAAATCTTTTCTAGCCTTATTCTTCTTCTTCTGAATTTTGATTCAAAGCCATATCAGACTGAACCATTAAATTCTGTATAACACCAGTGAAGTCATTTGTATCAAATGAAACCAAAGGAATTTTGCACTGAATCATCAGTATTTCTTTGGTTTTCATTGATTCTTCATTTTCTTCTTCATTATCATTGTATTCAATGCTTTCGCCTTCTTCAGCAAATATGGGCTCTGGTTCTTCTTCTGTTTTCTCTTGAATGTGGGAAACAGTAAAACAAGCATTTATTAATTCTGAATTTAATTCAAGCAAACTTAACAATTCGTCTCGATCAAAGTCAGAAATATCCTTTAAATGCAAGCCAGTTGTTACTGTTGGAATTCCTAATCCATCTTCGTTGTCTTCAATTCCAATAAAACCACTTATGGTATCATCAATAAGAAAACTCCAGAGAATACCTATCTCGTGGTCATCGCAAAGAACACATTCATAACTAGAGCAACTTTCTGACAAAACTTCTTCTATATGAACAGCAAAATCTGCTTTTAGCGTGCGAAGTTGCATTTCATCTAATTCTTGAGTTTCTTGGACTTCTTGCTGCCCAATTTGCTCATTACTAGTTGTGAGTTGCTCTTTATTTGTTTTGGAAGTTTTATTCTGAGTCTTTTTTGTATTTTTCATTTAGTTCCAAACTTATGTATTGAGCATTAATTGGGTTAGTTACATAGTTGTTTAGACCTTCAGAAAGTTCGACTAATCTTTCATAATCAGGAACTTTTACTTCTTTGCCACATAAACCGCAGAAAAGCATACCCTTTTGGTCTTTGATTGATTCATGGCTTGCTTTTAAGTGGGTTTTGCAATTTGCACATTGAATGTCGTAATAAAATACAAGTTTGTTAATTGTTTCTAACATTGTGTTTGCTTCCTATATTTAAGTATATATAGGAAGTCTAACACTAATTTTTGCTAATGTGAAGTATAAATATTAATTAAGTTAAAAACTAAAGTGGAAAGATGAATGTTGTAAGTGGTTAGTGGTAGGTGGTAGGTGGCAAGTTAATATGTCATTGGGTGAGTAAATTTATATGGCAGGTCACGATAGATTTTCCAAATGCCATCTTCTTTTATCCAAATAACTTTTGCTTTCACTGTTCCACTGTCTATGTCTTTACCCAAAAGAATATTGACTACTTTTACTCTACCAGAACAGGTGACTTCGGCTCTATCATTACCGTTGAATTTTATGGAATCTATAGAGTATTCTGATATTTTAACATCCATAGTGTTAAAACGTTGAGTTGCAACAAGTATCAATTCATTTTTAGTGCTGTTCCCGTCGAAGGCATTTCTAAATGCTTCAGAAATTCTATAGCTTAAACTAGCAATATTTTCACTGTTGACTGCTGCTTGAAGTTCTGCATGAGCAAGAGCAATTTCTCCCCATCTTACATCAGCGTCAACCTGAGTCGGATGTGTTTCTCTATATGGCATATTTTTGTATAGTTTCCATATAGTCCCTTCTAATTGCCAGTATGCATCGAATGTCCAAGTCGTGTTCATAGAGATTTCATCGGTTTGAGTTTCTTTTGTAATACTATTAACTTTTGTTCTAATTCTTGCTCTATTGTTTTCTAAAAATTCTGTTTCTAATATTTCCCAAGTTAGACTAACATAGTCATTTTTTGAAAAAAGTTTTTCGAAATAGCTAACCACGTCAGACCAATTAGAACTAGAATCCCAATCATTGCTAAATGACGGAGAGATATACATTTTTATCAAATCAAGATCTTCTCTTAAAAATGCATGGCGCAAAACTGTGTTTGCATCTTTCAAAATAGAATCTCTGGCTATACATTTTTGTGCTACTTCTTTTGCTGCAGAGGTTACTGCCGGTAATTCCAATACTGTTTTATTTATTGAGGCTTTAGGAAGCTGCATAGCAAGTTTTAAAGCAAAAGTTATTGAGGCTATTCCGTCGGCATATTCCCTAGCTCTGATGTCTGCAGGAGACAAATCCTTTTTTAAAAGTAGTCCTTGCTGATAAACCAATGCTTCTGCTGTGGTTGTAATATCAATTTGTAAAGAGCTTAAATCGGAATAACAGAGTTCATCTGCTGTTACTCGACGTAAAAGAGCAATTTTGTTTGATACTGCTTTTATAACTAATGAATCGGAAAAAGCAACTCCAGTCAGGCTGAAATCTCCATTTTTATTTGCTTGAGATGTTACTTCACCAGCTGTTACTTTAAAATATGAAAAATCAGATAGGGTTGTTAATGAAGCTCTCGCAGAGTCTGTTTCTATTATTTCAGGAAGATAGATGTTTCCGTATATATTAAAACTTTCACCAGGAGAAGGTGTATTAAATGTTAAATCGCCTTTGTTAGTTGTACAACCATTAAAAACAAGTATCATCGCAAGTAGTATTATTGAATAGAAGCGATGAGCTTTTCTTCTGATTTTTGTATAGAGTTTGCGTCGCAGCATGCTGCCTCCGATTATTTTGCTATAGCTATACCTGAATAATCGGCAAATTCTAGTTGAGAATTGAGAATTGAAAATTGAGAAATAACAACAATAATAATATAAAATAATTACAATAAAATTTTTTATTGTTTAATTCTTCCATTTTTATTGATTTTTTGGTACCCTTTTCAAGATATTTTTGGAGGCTAACATATGAATGAATCAGAAAATAATCAAAATGCTACCACTACAGAGAACAAAGAAACACAAGAACAAGAAGTGAAGGAAGAAGCAAAAGAAACAACAGTGGTTGCAGAAACCGCTGTAAAACCACGCAAAAAAAGAGGATGGCTTTTTTATTTAAAAGTATTTTCTGTATTCTGTCTGCTAATGCTAATGTCATTTGCTATTGCTATTTTTTATTTCTTAAATAAGCTAACTAACGACAGTAATTTTGAAAAATTAGTTAATCAAAAAGTCAGCGAAGCCACTAACATGGATGTGAAGTTCGAGAAAATTTGTGTTAGTTTCCCTTCTTTGGAATTAAGGAACATACATATCGCTACTGATTCAGCTATAATGAAGCTAGATTCTCATATTGCTTCTGTTAGAGTTAGACCTGATTTTCTTGCAGCTATTCGAGGAAACGTTGTTATAGACTATTTAAATATATCTTCATCAACAACTTTGTTGGAAATGAAGGCTATAAAAAGCACAGATGTTGCTATGAAACAGGAAACAGCGAGTAACAGTAGTAGCTTAGATTTAAATAGTATTACTTTCCCATTTAAGAGTGTGAATATTAGCGAAGTAGCTTTTAATTATGTAGATGATGCCTCTAAGAATACTTATAACCTAAAACTAAATCGTGCTAGTCTTTCTCGTTCTCTTGTTTCTTCTGCATTACCATATGAAGTTGATGGGGAATGGGTTGGTAAAGCTTCTGTAAATGCAAGTGGAGATTTGTATTGGCCAACAAAAGTGCTTTCAGATATTACTCTTAAAGTTCTTGATATAAATGAAGTAAAAAAATTCGTTCCAAAAGAATATTTGGGCTATTTGAATTCTATTACAGGTTCCAATGCAAAAGCTTCTATTGAGTATGATATTTCTAAGAATGCTTTAGAAGTAAAAAGTTGTAATGTTGCTGTAGAACCCTTGTTAAATGTTGCAGGAACAGCTAGTATTCCTCAGATGACACCTTTAAAACTTCAAGCATCTGCTAGTCTTTCACCAGTTGATGTAACAAATGTTTGGCCTATGGTTAAAGGTTTTGTCCCTGCTGAATATGGTGTAAGCTTAAGTAGAGGTTCTATTGGAGCTGATGTAGGTGTTAATCTTGATGGAGAAAAACCTATGGCTCTATCAGCTGTTGTAAAACCACAAAAGCTGGAAATCGCAACAAAATATGTTACCGACAAAATCATAATACAAAAAGGTAATATAACTTATGATGGAAACAATCTTCTAGCATCTGATTTTGAAATAGGTCTTTCGGATTCTTCTATTAAACTTAATTCTTTGAAATTAGCTATTAGTGACTTTTCTTTAAATGCTGTATTTGGTGCAAATATTGGAATTGAAGGCCTTTTAAAGAATCTCAAAGCTTATCTTAGCGAACAGATGGATAATTTTGCTATCACAGGTAATATTGCTATAGATGGTAATGTTAATGGAAAAATAACAGATTTGCCTTCTATAAAGGTTGACGGTTCCGTTATTTCAAATCTTATAAGTCTTACAGAAAAGAAGACCAAAGCAAAAGGAAGTGTGGAAAATCTTAATGTAAAGCTTAATTCTGTTGGTGCTGAAAGTGGGACAATTACCGTTGAAGGTTTACGAGTAGCGGCAACAGGTGCAAACCTAAATGTTAAAGGAACTATTAAAAACCAGAAGGATATAGGTTTTGATTGTGCCGCAGATGGTTCTATAAACGTTGATGAATTCTCTAAATTTGCTTCTGGATTATTTAATCTTCCCGTAAAAGAAGGGCAATATAAAGGTCAATTCTTATTAAATATGAAACTTCTAGGAAGTGTTGATAATCCAAAACCATCAGGACAAATAGTTGCTAAGAACATTTATGCAGATGTATCTGACTACGGATTGGTAATTAAAGACTTTTTTGGAACTATAACTGCTGACAATGATAAGTTGATATTTAACAATATCAAAGCTAATCTGCTCGGTGGTAATCTCGTGTTCAACGGCAATATTAAAGACTTTAAGAAAATGAAAGTTGAAGCTGTAGCAGATATAAAAGGCACAGACCTTGCTTTGGTTAGAAAGCTTATTGGAAAATTTGTTCCCGATATGCCTGCTGAATTAGACTTCAGTGGTATAGCTGACTTGAATGCTAGTTTGAATGGACCAACTTCTTTACCAACTATAAAAGGTGCTGCACTTATTAAAGATGCTAGATTTATTCATCCTATAGTTTTCAGACCAATAGAAAAGATTAACGGTCGTATAAACTTCGATAATAATGGCTTAAGTTCCAACAGTTTAACAGCTTATTGGGGCACTTCTAAGGCTGATGTTTCAGGGAATTTAAAAGACTGGGCAAAATTTATTACTAATTTTAAATTTAATGTAGCTCCATTAGACGTAACTGATGCTGCAGGCTTTTTCCTCGAAGGAACTGGTTATAAAGTAATTGGCGTTGGTAGCGGAACAGGAACTGTTACCGGAGAATTAGAAAAAATCAAAGTAGATTGTTTGGCAACAGTAGATGTTGGTACTGTAACTGCAGTAATTACAGAAGGTGGCGATTCAATGAAGTTCCCATATCAGAAACTCAAAGCAAAAGCTACATATTTTGATTCTGCTTTGGATATTTCTTCAGCGTCACTTAGGTTATTTGATGGTGATATTGCCACAAAAGCAAAAATTTATTTAGCTTCAGAACCAATTAAATTTGATGTTGATGCCAACATTAAGCAGCTTAAGACTCAGGAATTCCTAAAAGTTAATGCTGATAAGAAATACGAAAAAACTCTTGTAGGTGGCTTAGATGGAAAAGCTAAGTTTATAGGAGATACTACAGGACTTAATAGCATTAACGGTAATGCTAATCTGACTATGGCAAGTGGAACTTATGATTCTCCTGACGTTATCAAAAAAATCGCTGATAAGTTAAAGAATCCATCTCTAGCTTCAGGCACCATAGAAAATGTTTCTGGAGATTATACAATTTCAAAAGGTAGAATTTCTTCAAATAATACTATGGGTAAGTCAAAAGACAGCACTGTGATATACAAGGGTTCTGTTGGGTTAGATACAACTTTAGATGGTTCTTTAGATTTTGTTCTCGGTAAGGAAACTTGTAATAGCAGCAGCTATTTAAAAGATATGCTTGGAAAATCAGAATCTCTTAATCTTTCTTGTAAAGTTAAAGGAAGTCTGACTTCGCCTAATATAGATCTTCCTTTAGATTCGCTAGTTAAACAAAAAGCAAAGAGCGAAATAAATAAAATATTAGGCAAAAATGGTGATGATAGCGAAAAAAGCAATAAAGTTGCAGATAAAATTAACGATGGAGTAAAATCTATAGGAAAAGGTTTAAAGAAGCTATTCAAAAAATAAACACTAAAGAAAAAAGCCTAGCTTTTAAGCTAGGCTTTTTTTCTTTAGTGTTTTTATTCTAACTTAGCTTTTTTAAGATATTTATACAAATCTGAATCTGTAGAAATAACTAATTTAGAATTCCTAGAATT
This sequence comes from uncultured bacterium, assembly GCA_946407375.1. Taxonomy (GTDB): domain Bacteria; phylum Muiribacteriota; class Ozemobacteria; order Ozemobacterales; family Ozemobacteraceae; genus RUG334. Next base: position 5,025 of record CAMJNS010000052.1, on the reverse strand, counting down.
TGCAATTTTTTCTAGACTTTCAAGAGATCTGTAGAAAGCATAAAATTCAGGGTCTTTGCTGTAGGCTTCTGCGTAAATTCTAGCAGCATCTGCATCAGCTTTACCTCTAATTTCGTTAACCTTTTGAGATGCTTCAGATCTAATTTTACTTAATTCCTTAGCAATTTCACCCTGTTTTTCTTCTACTATACCTTTACCTTCAGAGAGATATTTTGCTGCTTCTTTTTCTCTTTCTGCAATCATAGAATTATATATTTTCTGTAATACTTCGTTTGTATAAAGTATTCGTTTAATTTGAATATCCATTAATTCTATTCCAAGATTTTGAACATCAGGTTTTGATTTTGCTAAGATTTCAGCAAGAATTTCTTCTCTTGTTTTGTGAGGCTCATCCCCGTTATTGGCTTGTGTATTTACTATATCTTGAATGTTTTGAGTTTCATTGTCTATGTTTATATTATCTCGGGTTGCATCACTTCTGACAATATCAACCAGATAATTAGAAGATATACAGTCTCTTACAACAGAATCTATAATGTCATCTAATTTGCTTTGAGCACTACTTATGTTTCCAAGCTTTTTATAGTAAAGCAATGGATCACTTATTCTCCATCTGGCAGTACAATCTATCCATATATAATTCTTTTCTTTTGTAGGAATTTGATTGGGTTCTCCATCCCATTTCAGAATTCTAGTATCAAAGTAAAGAACGTCTTCGATAAATGGAGTTTTAAAATTTAAACCGGGTTCTCGAACTTCACCCATTGGTGCACCAAAACGGGTAACAATAGCTTTCTGACCTTCATTAACAACAAAATAGCTGTTTCCTAATATAATAAGAGCAACAATAACTATAAAAGCAAAAATAGCAGATAAACAGGATTTCATTATTTTTCACCTCCATCAAAACCTTGTAGTGGCAATAGTGGGGTTACTCCTGATTTAGAAGATTCTCCGTCTACAATTATAATATCTTTCATTCTGGGATATATTTTTTCCATGGTTTCTAAATATAATCTTGTTCTTGTTAATTCTGGATATTTTTTGTATTCGTTTAAAAGAGACAAAAATCTATTTGCTTCACCTTGAGCTACATTTACGCGGTTCATAGCATAACCTTCGGCTTCTTTAATGGCTCTATTTGATTCACCACTAGCAGAAGGAATAATATCGTTATATTCCTTTTGAGCTTTTTCAAGCATAGTTTTCTGTTCTTGTTTAGCTTTGTTAACAGCGTTAAAAGATGCTTCAACTGTTCTAGGTGGTTTAACGTTTTGGAATTTGTATAAATCTATACTTACACCAATATCATATTTCTTAATAGTTTTTTGTAATTCTGTTTGTATAATTTTCTGAAGGCTATCTCTTTTGGTTGTTAAAACATCAGTAACATTTTCATTTCCTATTATTTTTCTAGTGACTGCTTCAGAAACATCTCTAATTGATGAAACAGGATCTTTTATACTAAATAGATATTTTATTGGATCATCAACTTTATACTGAACAATCCATTCTATTTCACAAACATTCAAATCTCCTGTTAGCATTAATGATTCATCTAATCTGCTAGAATTATCATATGAGGTTCTACCACCCTTGCTAGAAGTGGTTTTGAAACCAAATTCTTCTTTGAAAACACGTTCCGTTTTAATTTTAATAATTCTGTCTATCCCAAAGGGTAACTTAAAATGCAAACCAGATGATTCAACTGATTTAACTTTGCCTAATCTTAGAACAATTGCTTTTTCTTCTGGTTCAACAGTGTAATAGGTTGAAGAAATGCCAGATAATACTATTATACCTATTATTACAATCAAGGCTATAGGTATAAAGGTTTTTATACCGGCTGGTAGTCCTGTTGATATTGTTTCAACATTTTTTTCATAATCTATTTTTTTCATAATAACTCCAAAAATAATTTTAGATTTATTTTTGCTGATTATATCAAACAAAGGAATATTTGTAAAAATAAAAAAGCCCCTTTTAAAGGGGCTTTTTTAGTCTAATTTTATTTGCTTAACTCAAATGTGATAATTGCAGGACCTTTGTAGTCTATAACTTTCTGAATAGTAGGATAACCACGTTTTTTTATGGTTATTTCGCCGTATTCTTTCTTTATGCCACTAATCTTAAATTCTCCACGGCTATTTGTTAGTATTTTACCGCCTTCAAGATATATTTCAGCATTTTTTATTGGTTTATGAGTTTTAGAATCTACAACTGTGCAAAGCATATTTTCGTTGTAGCGAATCTTTTCAAGATTAATATAAGAGGGATTTCCTGATTTACCAGTTTTTATCAGTTTATTAAGAGAACCAGATAGAGTTTTGTATCCATCAGCAATTATGATTGTATTTCCATCGGTTCTGTTTATCAATATTTGTCCAAGTCTATTTGATTGATAAACCCTGTTATCTATACTTAGAACAGCATTTGCTATTCCATTGTTGCTAACTAAATCTTTAAGTTCTATAAGAACCTGTTCTTCATTAGCATTGGTTGGTTCTGGAACATCAGAATCATCTTCTTCAATTAAGTTTTCTTCTAAACCTAATGGTTTATCATCTATAGTAGCATAGGTTAAATCTGCTTCTGTCATCTGTGAAGCAGAAGGACTAATTGTTTTTGTCGTTTTTGTTGGTTTGGTATTTGAATTATTTTTGGAATTTGTTGTTAAAGATTTTGTTGTAACAGAAACTACAGGATTTTTAAGAAACCCGTCTTCTAATTGCTGTTTTATTAATAAAGCAGCATCTGTGGGTTTCATTCCTGAAACTCCGACAGAACCAATCAGTGGTAGATTAATGCTTCCATCGTAAGCGATTATTCTATCTCCTGACAGTTCAGGTTCCCCTTTAACTGTAATTGTTACGACATCACCTGGTTTGAGCATACTTGGTGATGCTGAGAAAACAACACCTGATGCCCATAAGCAAGCAACACCTATAAAAGTTAACCACTTAATCTTTTTCATAAAATTCCAAATATGAATAATTTTATATATATTTTGAATCGACCAACATAGACTATAAATTTAGTAAAAATTATAATTATTTCAAGTATTTTTTATTATTTACTTATAATTTTTTAATAAACCTAAATAAGCTATATAGATAATTGTTTCAAAACTTCTATCAAAGAGGGTTTTTTCTTATAAAAATATGCAATGATTACGAAAATAATTAGTGTCTGCTCAATAGAAAGTATTTTCTAAAATACCCCCTTTCATAAGAACTTGTCTAAAAACTAGGTTTATGCATTAAATTTTTACTGGATCGCCACGGTTTACCACGCAGTCGTTTGACTGCGTGGCAATTTAGTTCTTAATTTCTCACTCCTAATTCCTAATTTTAAAGTCAGGGTCTATCAGTAACAATAATAGGGTTAACCTTTTTCCCGTCGCTCCAATATCCCATTGAACGCAATTCAGCAGATTTTTTCATAGGGTAAAGGTCTGAATTTAAGTTAAAAGCCGCTATTGCTAACATATCAAAAACTCTGAAATCTACTTTCCAATCAAAGTTTTCTATATCTTTGTTTTTTACGTATGGAGCCAAGTGTTTGCTTTTATAAGTATGAATGTATTCATTGTGGCGGTCAACTACAACTCTTTGTGTTGGTGGATACTCAGGGCTTAATGCGGCTGTTCTATCGCCAACTAATGGAGGGTAACCATAGTAGTCAGATTGAACTCTTATAAATACTTTATTTGCTGTTTTAACTCTATTTGCTGTATAGAAAATATCTTGAGCAACTAAAGCATCATCTTCTGGAACTCTATCTCCTGTGATAACCGCTAATCTGGTTTCACGGCTAATACCTCTTAGATTAAGAAGCTTTATGTAACTTCTATTGGGCATTGAAACTAATAAAACTTTAGGAAGGGGTAAGCCAAAATAATCATAAGTTCCTGCAACATTTGCTGCTAGAACTCCTCCCGAGCCGTGACCAAAAATAGCAAACTTAGAATGATCTACTTGCATTTGATTGCGTTCGAAAGACCTCTGCAAATAAGCTTTGACAGAACGAATTATATTAAACATATAATGTTTGTCTTTTTGGTCTGTTCCTTCATAATAAGGGAAAACAACTATCCAGCCTTTGCGACATAAATGCCTTATTTGCCCCATATAATAATGAGGTGAGGGGTTCAATAAATCATGTATTAGTAAAACAAAACCTGCTTTTTCAGGTGTTGGCTCAGATGGTTCAAAGACTATATAGCGTTCGTGAGGAAATATGCCAGATTCCCAAGATTTAAAAGATTGGTGTGAATACTCTCTTCCTCCTGGACCTGCTATTTCCTGTACAGGACCGTATTTTACAGTTACTGCTTCTAATGGGGCTTGAATGCCAATTAAAATACAAATCGCAAATATTCTAACAATAATTTTTCTCAGCATATTTATATTTTAATAAAGCCACCTTTTAATGAATATATTAGATTCTTAATTTGAGAAAAACCTATTTTCTATTTGTTCTTTCATAAAATCAAAGCTCAGTTTTTCTAAGCCTATTAAGAAGAACATAACTACTATACCTATAATGCTGCCAGCTTTTATTTCAGCTCTTTTGACTTCAGCTAATTCTCTACTTTTAGGTGTAGTAATATTTTCTATAAAAACTGCTGAAGAAGCTAATCCGATTGCTAGTAGAAATAAATTTTGACAGGCTTTGAATAATCGCCAAAAATAACAGTTAATTACTTTTTCGTCTTTTAAAAAAGGACGACTAGCTATATAGAATGGAAGCAATAAAGGTCCAAATAAAAGAATTGTCAAAGTCCAAGCAGCATCGAATTTTCCTCTTTTGCTGCTATCTACAGATACCCAAATAGTTGCCAAGGCTCTAACCCATCTAGGCCACATAATCATTGCCCCCAAATAAAATATTATTATTTAGAATACCATAATCTATTAACATAAGTAAACAGTCAAGTTAGAGATTAGGAAGAAGGGAAAGTAAGGGCGAACGCAAACTTTTTTAGCTACTAATCTATAGTTTAGAAGTAGCGTCCTTTTTGGA
>CAMJNS010000051.1 GCA_946407375.1 uncultured bacterium | reverse complement strand
TTTAGAAATAAATATATTTTTTTACCTTCTCGTGTCTACTTTTAGTATAGCAGCAAATGTACAGTCCGAAAACTAATTTTTTAGCCCTAATTAGATTATACAAATAGTCTACACATTTGTCTTAAACGTATATCTCTTAGAGATAAGAGATAAGGGAATTGTTTAGTTTGTAATACTACGTAGGTCTGTGCTATTTTTTCATTACTACTGAATCATAAAGAAACTTATAGTTAGTCGGAATAAAATAGTTTTCACGAAAACTAATAATAGTGAATAACTAGCTAAAACACTCCTCTAATCTCTCTTCTCTAATCTCTAAAAAACTGCTTTAATCATTATCCTCATCATCTTCTTCTTCGTTATCACGATCTTCAACCAAAGTTATTTCTTCTGTTAAAACGACAGGACATGGAAGAATAATGTCTGTAGAACTAGCAAGAAGTATATTTAATAATAAAAGACAAGATATGATAATATTTATTAATACTCTTATATTGTGATAAAAAGAACGTTTCTTCTCTTTCAAAGCAAGATAATATTGTAATTCGTCATAAAGATATTCATAACGTTCTCTTTTTTCTTCATTGGCAAAATGAACTTCTCTGAACTGCTCTGGGTTATCGTAATATTTTAATACTTCATCACCAAATTGCTCACTTGTTAAGTCAAAAACAACTCCGTCCACTTCGTTATAACAATGGAAGCTACCATCTGGTCTAGGAACACCATAAACTTTACCGCCAAAAATATCTTGTGCTAGAAAAGCTGTGATTGAGCACTGCCCCAAAGTTATATTATCCACGCTCCATTTATCACGTAATCTTGGAGCGCAGGAATAAAAACACCATATATTAAGAAGAGCATCATATAAGTCTGTTTGTAGTCTTATGTTTTTAAAATATGGATTAATAGAAAAACATTGGTTTTCGTTTCCATAAAACTTATAACTCATTATCTGCTCCAAATATTAGTTGGCTATCTATGTATTCTATAGCATATATTATTTTCCCATTCAAGATTTGAAAAAATTAGTAATAATTGAAAAAAAGGGAAGAATATTTCCTGAATCACATAATTATTAGAGCCATAAATATAAAATCTTTTGACGGTAAGCTCTAGAAAAAAGTATAATATCAGCATTAATTGAAATACTTTCTATGGCTAATAGGTAAAACGAATTAATTCGTTTATCAATGACATGGAGTCAAATATTTAAAAATCAAATCAGTAAAAATTATGGATATTAAATCAACTCTAGAAAGATTAAATAAATCCAAATTCAGAGCTAGTTTTCACTTAAAAAAAGAAGATATTGAATATATAAAGAAAAAAGGCTGGAATACTATTCAAGCTCACTGCCAAGATTTCATTTCAAAAAGACTGGCTCCTGCCATAATTAATAATGACGGAAAACAAACTCCTACTAAGGGTCATCCTGTTTTTGCTGCACAGCATGCCTGTGGCTGCTGCTGCAGAGGCTGTTTAAGTAAATGGCATAAAATAAAACAAGGAATTAATATTTCTGCCAACGAAATAAATGAAATTGTAGAATTATTAATGGCTTGGATACATATAGAATTTGATAACTTCAAAGAAACAGATATTCGCCCAGTTTCTAAAACAAATAATAAGAAAAACAACAAGGCAACACCCGTTCAATTAAAGTTATTTTAAAAATTCCATCCCCCCCCCTTTAAAAAAGGGGGAAGGACGATAGCGGATTACGACAAAAGAGTTATTTCGCCGGAGTCGAAGGTCTTTTTAACATCGATGACTCTCTGGTTAGAGCTGCCAACCCATTCAATGTTATTGTCTTTGAGTTCTTCGACGAATGGCCCTTCGGCAACAACGTCTATAAGCTTCAATTCTTCAATGTCTTTGACGTCTTCCCATTTATAGCCGGTATAAAGCCAGATACTCTTATCTGGGTAGTTTTCGCGGCATTTGCGAATCAGGCGGCAGACTTCCTTGCGGTTGTTTATAAACAAGGGGTCACCGCCGCTGAATGTAATTCCATCAATGTATGGCTTGTCTAAAGCCTCGAAGAGTTCCTGTTCAGCCGCTTCATCAAAGGGCAAACCGCCACATTCATCCCAGGTTATAGGATTCTGGCAGTTTTTACAATGATGGCAGCAGCCTGAAACCCAAAGAACTACTCTGACACCAGGACCATTAAGCAAATCTTCTTTGGTAATATCGTGGTAGTTCATTACATGCTCACCCTGTCTTTGATTTCTTCCATCTTAGCAGCATTAAGTCTTGTGTCGCCTTTAACTCTTGAATAAGAAAGGTAGCCATTCATTCTGTCTATCTTAGTCAGGTTTCTGCTACCACATTTTGTGCAGGAATCCATATTCAGTTCATGATGACCACAATCATCGCAGTATGATAACGAAAGGTTGACACCTTCGTAAAAACCTTTTTCCATAGCTCTTAGAATCAAGGTTTCAACAGCCTTTGTATTGTAGGAAATCGGGTATCTGACATACTGAATCTTGCCACCGTTTAAGAGTTCCCAGAATCTGCCTTCCAAATCCTGTTTTGTAATAGGCCCTATTTTTTCTGTAACATGGCAGTGGAAAGAATTTGATACATAGCCTCTGTCAGAAACCTTGTCTACGATTCCGTATAATTTTCTGAACTGTTCAATCTGCAGACCACAAAGGCTTTCAGCTGGAGTTCCATAAATAGCATAAAGATTGCTGTCTTTTTCCTTAAATTCAGCAATTTTCTTATTGATGTATTTCATTACTTCAAGTGCGAAATTGCCGTCTTCAGCAATAGATTTGCCGTTGTAAAGTTCCTGAAGTTCGTTTAAAGCTGTAATGCCAAAAGATGCTGTAGCAGCCTTTAAAACAGGTTTTATCTTGTCGTGGAAATGTAAATGACCACCTAAAAAACCGCCTTCACAGAATGCCAGCGGGTTGATTGAAGCTCTCATTTCGCCAAGATAAGCGTAGGTTCTAATGTGAATCTGTCGGATCATTTCAAGGTAGTAATCAAGAACTTCGTAGAAATCTTTGCCTTCCTTTTTGGCTTTAGCTAGAATCATCGGCAAATGCAGGCTTATAGCGCCGATGTTGAATCTGCCTACAAATACAGGCTTATCATCATCGTCTGCGGGGGTCATTCCGCCTCTTTCAAACCAAGGTGACAAGAAAGCTCTGCACCCCATCGGGGAAATAACTCTTTTGTATTTCTTATACATGCTTGCAATGTAGCCTTCGCCTGTCATAGAAAGCCAGTCAGGATACATAGCCTTTTTAGAGCATTCAACGCCGGCGTGGAAGAGATCTTCTAGTTCACAGCCTTTTCCATGCAAATCTTTGTCGAATAAGAATACTATTTTAGGGAATAATACAGGCTTTTTATTGTCTTTCTTGCCTTGACCGCCTTTTCTAACTTCTAGCATCTGCATAGAAGCCATTTTTTCAAATTTTCCAGTGCCAAGCCCCATAGTCATAGTAATAAATGGGTAGTCACCACGGCTTGAAGCTACTGAGTTGAATTTGTATTCCCAACCTTGAAAACCGTCATGGAAATCTTTTTCGACGTCTTTTAATGCTTCTTTATCAGCAATTTCTTCTGAAACGCCCATTGCAAGATACTTATTATACTTCATTTCATAAGTTTTCTGTGCATAAGGAGCAAGAATTTTATCGACTTCAGGAACAGTAAAGCCGCCGTATTGCTGACTTGCAGCAGCAATTACAACATCGCCGATAACGTCAAAAGCAACTTCAAGGCTCTTGGGTTCGTTATACCAGAGATTGCCCATTTCGAAGCCGCCTTTTAAAACGCTAGCCATGTCGAAAAGACAGCAGTTTGTAGTATCGCGTCTGGCTGACATATCGTGAATATAGATGTAGCCTTCTTTTGCGGCTTGCAATTCTGGAACGGTTAAAAAGAATTTTTTGTATAATTCCTTGTTCAATTCATTAAAAATCAGTGAACGCTTAGTAGAAACCAGTGCAGAATCGGCATTGGAATTTTCCTTGTCGCCGATATACATAATTTTCTGGCTTCTCTGATAAACTTTATCAAGCATTTGAACAAAGTCTATCTTGTAGTTTCTGTAATTTCTATAGCTGTTAGCAACTATTGGATTAACCTTTTCAAGCACTGATTCAACAATGCAATGCATAGTGCTGATTTCTATTTTGTTTGTTTTCAGGCTTAATACGCTTGAATTAACAAGATTACAGATTTTATCAATATCTTCTTGGGTAAAGTCAATCAACATTCTTGCTGCAGACTTTTTTACAGCGTTGACAACTTTCTGAACATCATAACCCTCGCAAGTTCCATCTTTTTTCACCATTGATAAATGAGAAAACTTGTTTTTCTTTATATCAATAACATTATTGGGTGGATTATTGGGGTTAGAATTAGGATTTAAAATATCCTGAGAAACAACTGAATCAAAAGAAACAATCTGGCTGTTTGCCGCCCTACTCATTTAGTTCTCCCTTTTTTAATCAAAAGGCAGAGAAAATAGTAAAAATATTATATTTCACATTTTTCCTGTCTCGAGGTATCTAACGGATTTAAGCATTCCGACTATACGGTTGCGGACCAGCGAATGGTTTTCACATTACTTCCCTTAAATCGTTGGGATAAAAATATCATAAAGTTTAGACTAAAGTAAACTTTGTGAAAATTTTATCTTTCATCTTATATCTTTCATTTTTCTTTATTTATTTTTATAATAAAAAAAATAAATCAAATAAAGGTAAAAAATGTCTCCCAAAAAAGTAGTGTTTATTTTTTTTATCATAATAATATTATATTTTTTGTTTCAGCCAATAAATTCAAAAGAATTAGATGCACATATAACAGATTGCCAAAAATGTGTTGAAACACAAAATATTTTAAAAAGCTCAATTTATAAATATCTAGTAGACAAAAACATAAAAGAATTACGAATTAGTTCAGAAGGTGATTATTCCTTATTATTAAATAATCTTCGTAATGGTGGTTATCTAAAAAATACTTTAAAGCCCACCAAAGAATGTAGTTATAGATATTTAAAAAATGATAAGGAAGAATACTTTTGCTGCATCAAACATGGAAATATTGAATATGCTAGTTCTTATGAAACTTACAAAGCAAATAAAATTTTTGATTTTATTTTTAATTTACTTTGTTCAATAATGGGAATTTATATTATTTACTATGCACTTTATAAAATTTAAGTTGATTAATATGGGAAAAAATAAAAAATATATAAAATTAATATTGGTTTTAATAAGCCTTTTTATACCTGTCGTTATTTTTGCTTATCGTCCCGGCCCAAGTGAAGCTTGTAAAAAAGCTCAATATTTCTTACTTAACACAATTATAGATTGTTCCGAACTTGAAGAAATAAAACTCACAGATTTTTTACCAGGAAGCGAGTGTGATAAAATATGTAATGATATAAAATTTACCTTTGATCAAAAAAGAATGTCAGAAAAATGTACTTATGGATTAACTCTAGTTAAAGGTGAACCCAAATTATATTGTTCTTATCATGGAAATACTGAGAATATAAAAAATTTTATAGAACTTAATTTTAATAGAATTAGACCAAGTAAGGTTCCTAATGGATTTATTATTTTATTTGTCTGCATTTTGGGTCTAATTGTGATTTCTTCTATTAAATCCATAATAAAAAAATATTTTAAATAATAAATTAGTTCAACTTTCCCTTTTCAAAATACCCCAAAAAAAGCATTTAGAACTTAAATTCTAAATGCTTTTTTTCACTAAATAACAAATTAATTAATCTAAATTTAATCCATCATCTTTTCAAAATCTATTATATAGAAATACTTTGTAGTCTTTATTGTTGGATTAATATTTATCCAAGATTGATGATAATTTTCAGAAGAGATTTCGAAAGCCACATAAAGATTTTCACCGTCATATTCCAAATCTTCTGAACCAGCAGATATTGTTTTTGTTTTTTTCCAGTTTTTCAAAGTAGAAAGTTCCCAAGCTTCAACAGTAAACTTTTTATCGCAGCCTTCTGGTTTATAGGTAATTTTCTTACCTTTTTTAACCATTGGATTTTTATAAACAGCTAATCTGGAATTAACAGGACCCATTGAAACAGACAGGGTTACGTAATCTCCACAAAAAGCCATTCCCTGAACAAAATCACGCATTGCAATAACAACGTCTGGTTTGTGAGCAGTTTCTTCAGAGCCATCATCTGTGTATTTATATTCCACTGTTGATGTCGGGAATCCATTAGTATCCACGAGATAACCAGCAATCCAGCTATTTCTACCCATAATTTTATGGTGTTTAATTGGGCTGTAATCCTTACCAATACCCTTTGCGAAATCACCGACCCAAATATATTTTCCATCAAAACTTACAAAACTTGCTTTACTATCAACATCATAATAATCAACACAGGTTAAATTTTTTGCTGGAAGAACATCTAAGCTGTCAGGAATACCTTCTTCTGGCTTTGCAACTGTTTTTTCATCTGCAATAAAATCTAATATTTCTTGAGTGCTATATCCATAAAGAGTTCTGCCAGAAGAAATCCAAACATATTTACCTGCAACTGCAATACCACCTGCATGACCAGTATATGCTTTTCCATTTTTCTTATAAAGGGAAAAACGTTTAATGGGTTTGGCAGTTTTTCTATCTATAACTACTATTTGTGATGGTTGTTCACTTTCTTTTGGATAATAAGACAAAAGAACATACCTATGGTCATCGCCTTTACCCTGCTGAGTTGCATCCATAACTTCATCAGGCAAATATGCTATCCCCTGACAAATCATTTCCTTACTTTCGTGACCTGGCAGGAAAATAGCTTCTTTTACATAGCTAGGAACTTTATCCTTGTTAAAAAATGAATTAACTTTACTTGTTACTTTGCTATATTTATCTACAACAGCTTCTTTTACGTCTTTGGCCTTGTTGACAACAGCATCTTTCACATCTTTAGCTTTATCGACTACTGCATCCTTTATGTCTTTTGCTTTATCCACTACAGCATCTTTTACATCTTTGGCCTTGTCGACAACAACATCTTTCACATTTTTGATTTTTTTAGCTGCTGTTTTTTCAATCTTTTCAAGAACATTATCACCACCAAAAGGTGAAAAAGCATAAATACTATTACTGTTCATTATTAACAAAGCACATATTGTTAACAATGTTTTAGAAAAACAATTTTTCATATACTCATCTCCTAATATATAAACAGTATACCATTGTTAAATGGAATTAGTTTTTATTTTTTATGTACAAAGCCCATATTATTTAAGCCTTATATATTAGCAAAAAAAAGAGTTAAAGTCTTTGCTTTAACTCTTTTTTTAAGTCTTATATTATCTTACTACAAGAGTAAATTCAGGCTTTTTATTCTTTTCAACTCTAATATAGATTTTTGATTCAACATCTTGTCCGTTAGGAGATTTTCCATTGACAAAGTATAGATATTCTATTGCATTGCCAGCTTTTCTGCTTCCAACTGTTATTGGTGTGCCAAGAGGGAATTTATAGCCACTACAAGCAGCATTAAATATTTCTACATCTTCTTTAGTAACTGGTTTTTGTTCTGAATAATCAGGGTAAATTTCTGCTTCGCCAGCGATAAACCCACTAAGAGTTAAAAAGCGTTCTACTTCTTCTTCAACTTTTGCTATACGAGCTTCACGAATACCATAACCTTCTTGGATTTTGGCCATAGGAAGAGCTTTTTTAAGCTGTTCAGTTGTTTCTACTAATCCGCCACTTCCAAAAGTGCAGAAAGGAACAATTTGTTTTCCAGCAAACTTAAAAGAATTAACTAGAGTTATTACTGGTTTTGCATATGTTCCAAACCATACTGGATAACCTAAAAAGATAACATCATATTTCTTTAAATCAGCTTTAAATGGTCTGAGATGAGGCAATTCACCTTTTTTAGATTCTTCAATACATCTAGCTATAGTTTCATCAAAATTTCCATCATAAGGTTTAGTTACTTCAAGTCTTTCAATGTCTGCACCCAATTGTTTTTGTAATTCTTCGGCAACTTTCTTAGTAACTCCTGTTTGTGAATAATAAAGAATCAAAATGTTGGATTCTTTTGGTTCACAACATTCCTGCGCAAAGCAGTTTGAAATAGTCATGGCAAAAACCATAAGTAATAAAAATATTTTCATATACATTTTCCCTTTCTTTTCATTAAGTGAAGTATATCATAATTTCTTTTAATGATTAAGTTTTGTCTTTATAATAAAACATCTTGTAAGAAAAACATAAAGATGGTACACTAACGATTATCCTTTTTAGGGGTGAAAAGAAATGGCTACAATTAATGCAAAAATGACCATTTCTGAAGTTCTTAAGGCAAAGCCTGAAGCTTCAGAAGTATTACATGAATTTGGTATGCACTGCCTTGGCTGTGCTATTGCTGCTGGCGAATCATTAGAAGAAGCAGCAGAAGCTCATGGAATAAAACTAGAAGATTTATTAGCTGCTCTGAATAAATAACAATGCTCCTAGAACGCATCAACGAACCCAAAGATTTAAAAAAGCTCACGATTAATGAGCTTGAAGCGTTAAGCCAAGAAATCCGCGAACGCATAATTGAAGTTGTGTCAAAAAATGGCGGTCATCTTGCAAGTAATTTAGGTGTCGTTGAACTAACTTTAGCTATTCACAGAGTATTTAATTCACCTATTGACCAAATAGTCTGGGATGTTGGTCATCAAAGTTACACACACAAACTTATTACTGGCAGACAGAAAGAATTTGATACTTTACGAAAGTTTAACGGTTTAAGCGGTTTCCCTAAAAGCTCGGAAAGTATTCACGACGCTTTTGACACAGGTCATAGTTCCACATCTATTTCTGCCGCACAAGGTCTGGCTTTAGCAAAAGAACAGATGCTATTACCAGGAAAAACAATTGCAGTAATCGGCGATGGAGCCATGACTGGTGGAATGTCTTTCGAGGCTCTTAACTATATAGGGCACCGAAAAAGCAATGTTATTGTCATTTTAAACGATAATGAAATGTCTATTTCACCTAATGTTGGTGCAATGGCTATGTATCTGCATAGATTAAGACTAGAACCAGCTTATACAAATCCAAAAGATTATTTATCAAAGGTTTTGAAAAACATTCCTGGTTTTGGTCTAAGACTATATAATGTTTTAACCCGTATCGAAGGCAGTTTAAAATATTTGCTCACTCCTGGAATGTTGTTTGAAGAACTAGGCTTCAAATATATAGGTCCTATTGATGGCTATAATTTTGAAGTTATGGAGAGAGCTTTGGTCAGAGCCAGAGACAGACAGGGTCCTGTGCTCGTTCATGTTCTTACTCAAAAAGGAAGAGGCTATAAACCAGCTCAAGAGCATAGCAACAAGTTCCACGGAATCGGACCTTTTGAAATAGAAACAGGCAACACAAAAAAATCTACAGATTCACCGCCTACATATACAGAAGTTTTTGGAAACACAATCTGCAAGCTTGCCAATGAAAACAAAAATATAATAGCTATTACTGCGGCAATGAAAGAAGGAACAGGGCTTACAAAGTTTGCCAATGAGTTTTCCTCCAGATTTTATGATGTAGGAATAGCGGAACAGCATGCCGTTACTTTAGCGGCAGCCCTTGCTAAATCTGGTCTGAAACCATTTGTAGCAATTTATTCAACCTTTTTACAAAGAGCTTACGATCAGATTGTTCACGATGTTGCATTAACGAAACAACCTGTCGTATTCTGCTTGGACCGCGCAGGCCTTGTAGGTGATGACGGGCCAACTCATCATGGTGTTCTAGATATATCTTATATGAGATCTATTCCAAATCTTCAGGTTTTAGCGCCACGAGATGAAGTTGAACTAGCACAAATGTTAGAATATGCATCTAAACAAAATAGCCCTATATCTATCAGATATCCCAGAGGTTATGCAACAGGAACAAAAGATTCCCCTTCTTCTAGAAAACCAATACAAACAGGAAAAGCAGAAATAATAAAAGAAGGAAATGATTTGGTATTTATGCCTGTTGGTTCTTCATATTCCGATGCTTTAAAAGTTGTTGAAGAATTAGAAAATACTCACAAAATTAGTGTTAAACTAATTAATCCTAGATTTATAAAACCTTTTTATGACGAAATGCTTCTCGAAATAATAGCTTCCAAACTACCTATCGTTACTTTAGAAGACAATGTTTTAACCGGTGGGTTTGGGGGCATGATTGCAGAGAAATTAATAGACGCCGGAGCTTCAAATAAATTGCTCAGACTAGGGCTTCCTGATACTTTTATACGGCATGGAAGCATAAAAGAATTGAAAGCTATGCTTGGCTTAGATCCACATAGTATCGTTACCAAGATAATCACTTGGTTAAAATAACCAATCTTTCAACTTTTTTAAGTAGCTTGCTTCGCAAGCGTAGTTATTGTAATTGGTTTTTGCTGTTTTAAGAAATAAGACCAAAAATTGAGATACAAGACCAAAGATTGAGATTCAAGAAATCTTGTAACTTGTAACTTGAATCTTGAATCTTGAAACTTGTATCTTGTAACTTGTAACTTGTAACTTAAACAACAATAACTACCAACAACAATAACTACTTCCTTTCACCTTTCACCTTTCAACTCACTAACATATTTACAAAAATACTCTTAAAAAATTATCAAGTCCCGCCGATATAGAGCATAGGTATGAATATAGGAGCGGCAAAATGAATACTACAAAAAATCAGTTTTATATTGGCCTTGATGGAAATCATAGTGCAGTTGAAAACCTTCGTTCTGTGTCTCCATTCAATACGGGATTCCGCAAAACAGCAGGAGTATCACTAGTAAGAGGTCGATAAAAAATGGGTATGTCAACAAAACCGCCTAGTGGCATGAGAGATTTTCTTCCAGAAGAACTGGCAAGAAGACGCTATGTCATTAGCACAATACAAAAAGTCTACGAAAAGTATGGCTTTGTTCCTATAGAAACACCATCAATTGAAAATTTAAGCACATTGATGGGGAAATATGGCGATGAGGGCGACCAGCTCCTTTTCCGTATTCTTCATCGTCGTGACAAGCTTGCTAGAGCCTTAGAAGCAGAAACAATCACAGAAAAAGACTTGGGCGATTTAGGCTTACGTTACGATTTAACAGTGCCTTTGGCAAGAGTAGTGGCAAATAACACAGACTTGCCAAAATTCTTTAAAAGATATCAGATTCAGCCTGTCTGGAGGGCTGATAGACCTGGCAAGGGAAGGTTCAGAGAATTCTTACAATGTGATGTAGATATCACAGGAACCCAATCACTCGTTGCAGAAGCAGAAGTCTGCTCAGCAGTATCTGAGGTTCTTCTGACTCTAGGTTTTGAAAATTTCAGTATTCATATCAATCACAGACAGTTGCTTAAAGCATTAATACAAGCAGCTGGCATAAGCCTTGATAATGAAGCAACAACTTTAGTAGCGGTTGATAAACTCGACAAAATCGGCATGGAAGGTGTTGAAAAAGAGTTAATCGAACGCGGTATCAGTACAGAACAAATGCAAAAGCTGGTAAAGCTCATTCAAAGACCAGAAAACATAGTTGAGTCAATGGAAATTGAACGTTTAAAATCAGCTCTTGCAGGTTCGTATGAAGCTAATAAAGCAATTGATGACCTAACCAAACTATGTAAGCTCCTAAATGAATCTCCTGTGGCTGGCAGGTATTCTATAGACGCTACTCTTGCAAGAGGACTTGGATATTATACTGGTCCAATCTTTGAAATTCGTTCTTCGGACTTCGGCGGAAGCCTCGGTGGCGGCGGCCGATACGATGGACTGATTGGTATGTTTAAGGGTAGCGAAATCCCTGCAGTAGGATTTTCAATAGGTTTCGAACGTCTAATTCTTATATTGGAAGAAAAAGGACTGTTCAAAAAGCTTGCAATAGGTCCTGATGTAATGCTTTGCCACTTCTCAGACGTTGAAGAATCTGCTGTTGTAAAAGCAGCTTCAACAATGAGAAAAAGTGGTGTCAAAGTAGAAATTTACCCTGAAACGCCTAAAATTGGGAAACAAATCTCCTATGCTGAAAGCGTCGGAGCGAAGTTTGTTGCAATATTAGGTGCAAATGAAGCTGTAGCAGAATCTGTTTCATTGAAAAATTTGGAAACAGGAGAACAGCAAACTTTAAAATATGCTGATGTAGCTTCAATAGTGTTAAAGTAATTAATAAACACTTAAAAAAGGGCTGATTAATAATCAGCCCTTTTTTTGTTGTTAAAAACTTTTTTGTTTTATATAATAAACCTATGTTTGATTTTGAAAAATTTTATAAATGCCTAACTAGATATGGTCTTGGCAAATGGAACGAAAAGTTCGAGATAATAATAGAAAAAGCTGTTAATAAACCTGACGGCAATCTTCCTAATTGGATGCAAACCCTTTCTGAATTACCTGATATAGAAACAGAAGGTGGAATCAATATAAAAGACAATGCCTTTGTAACTGCAAAAGCTAGAAACAATATTCCATCAGAAAAACTTATTGAATTGAAATCAAGCTTAAAAAAACTCTGTCCTTGGCGAAAAGGCCCTTTTGATTTATGTGGAGTAGAAATAGACGCTGAATGGCGTGCAGATATAAAATGGAATTATTTAATTGATGGCATTAGTGATTTAAAAGATAAAGTTGTATTAGATTTGGGTTGCAGCAATGGTTACTATATGTTTAGAATTGCGGAACATAACCCAGCTATGGTATTGGGAATCGACCCTTCTAGAATCTGTTGGATGCAATTTGAAGCCCTGCAAAAATACCTTAAATACCCCAATGTTTTCTACCTACCAATTGGTTTTGAAGATATGCCTGAAAATTGTGAGATTTTTGATACCATATTTGCAATGGGCATTCTTTACCACAGAAAAGCTCCCTTCGATTTTTTGAGAACTTTGAAATATATGTTGAAGCCAGGCGGAGAATTGGTTTTGGAAACAATCACCGTTGAAGGCGACGAAAGAACTGTTTTGGTTCCTGAAGACCGCTATGCCGGCATGAAAAACGTCTGGTTTTTCCCATCTGATAATGCATTGGTTGTATGGCTGAAAAAAGCAGGGTTTAATAATATAAAGATAGTAAATAAATACGCTACAACTATCGAAGAACAACGACAAACTCAATGGATAACCACCGAAACATTAAAAAACTGGCTAGACCCCAATGACCCTTCAAAAACAATAGAAGGACTTCCCGCTCCTATAAGAACAATTATAACCTGCAAGAGATAACAGCTTTTAGAATTTGGAATAAAAAAATGAAATATGTAAAAAATTATAGTGAATATTTATTAAAAAAAAATCAAACTCTGCCGAAACTTTTGATGGATTTGTTTGCCTCCTTATTTTTCGGGCCGAGTAATTAGACTCGGCTTCTTTTGTTTTAGCAGATGCTGCTGCGAAAGTCATGGCACATTAATCTTATATCTAAAAAAACTACTTGATAAAAAGAATATTAGTGTTACAATATGCCTACAACAATATATAGGAGTTTTTGTTGATGAATGTAATATATATATCACCGCATTATCCACCGCACTATCAGCAATTTGTCGAAAGTCTAGCAAGACACAATGTAAGAGTGCTTGGAATTACAGACCAAAACGAAGAACAATTACCAGAAGAATTAAGAAGAGCTTTAACAGGTCACTACAAAGTAGACCAGCTCGAAAATTATGATCAGGTAATGGCTGCTGCACAATTCTTTGAAGAAAATTACGGCAAAATAGACAGAGTTGAATCTCATCTAGAACCCTGGCTCGAAATTGAAGCTGAAATAAGAAAAGCTCATAATGTTCCAGGCTTTAAACCAGAAGACATACAGTTCATGAAGAGAAAATCTCTGATGAAAGCTGTTTTTGAAAAAGCTGGTGTTCCTCATGCCAGAGGTATCGTAATCGAAGATTTCGATCAATGTATGGAATTTATTAACGAAGTATCTTACCCTGTATTTATAAAACCAGATATAGGTGTTGGAGCTTATGACACATACACAATCAGAAACGAAGTTGATTTAAACGACTTCTTCAGAGTTAAACAAGGATATGACTACTACATGGAAGAATATGTAGAAGGCGAAATTGAATCTTTCGACGGTCTTACCGACAGCGAAGGCAACGTAGTTTTCTTTACATCTGATGTTTTCAATAACGATATTCATAAACTTGTTAAATTGAACCAGAACTGTTGGTATTATACTCAGCGTGAAATACCAGAAGAACTTGAAAAATACGGTAAAGCTGTTGTTAAAGCCACAGGAACAAGAGAAAAATTCTTCCATATTGAATTTTTCAAAGTTAAAGGCAAACCATATCAATATCAAGCTCTCGAAATCAATATGAGACCTCCGGGAGGAGTTACTACTCATATGTTTAACTTCAACTGCGATATAGACGTTTACAACTGGTGGGCTTCAATTATCGCTGGTGAAAATCCAAACAGACCTTATGAACGCAAATATTACTGTGCTTATGTCGGTCGCAAATACGACAGAGAATACAAATATTCTCACGAAGAAATTCATGAAATGTGGGGAAACAACATTTGCTGGAGCCACGCAATGAATCCAATTGAAGCAGCAGTAATGGGTTCTTGGGGTTATCTGATTCGTTCTGAAGACAAAGAAGAAATGTTTGGAATAGTTAACGACATTATAGCTGAACAAGCAGAAGAAGCGGAGGAATAATGAACCGAGAATATAGAACAATACCAAGTGAAACCTTAGGTCATCCGATGGAAATCTTAGTATTTGGGCATTCTGGAAAACCTATGCTTGTTTTTCCATCTCAAGAAGGACGATTTTTTGATTATGAAAACTTTGGTATGCCTGAAACTATTTCTAGGTTTATAGACGAAGGGAAAATCCAGCTTTACTGTATAGACAGTCTTGACAAAGAAAGTTGGTTCAATAAAGATGCTTCTCCTGAATTTAGAGCAAAACGTGCTTTAGACTATGAAAAAATAGTAGTCGAAGACATTGTTCCACATATTCTAGCAGATGGTCACGAAGGTGCTGGAATTATAGCTCATGGTTGTAGTTTTGGTGCTTTTCATACAGTTAACTTCTTATTGAAATACCCTGAAATATTTGATTCTGGAATAGCCTTAAGTGGTTGTTATGATATAAGTTTCACACTAGACGGTTTTTTCAATAACGATGTAGAAGCTGGCAATCCTCTGTCTTATTCGGACCATATCAGTTATGATAAAATACAAAAGCTTCAAAATGATTTACTGATAATCTGTGCAGGACAGGGAGCTTGGGAAGAATGGACTGGTGAAGCCATTCAAATAACCAAAAATCTTAAAATTGCTGGAGTTCCCGTATTCCTTGATCTTTGGGGCTATGATGTAGAACACGACTGGCCCTGGTGGAAAAAACAAATTGTTTATTTCCTAGAGAAATTTGAAAGAAGTGGTTTTTTACAAAGCAATCACAGAATGAATGCAGATGAAAGCCAGTATTTCTTACAAAATTTCTACGATGTATGAGACTAAAAAAACCTTCGGCAACGAAGGTTTTTTGTTTTAGACAAGCTCTTGTAAGAGAGTATCTAAAACCCCAAAAAACCTCTCAGTTTCGCTTACGCTCAACATTTCCCCTTAGAGGTTATCTAAAAACTAGGTTTATGCATTAAATTTCTACTGAATCGCCACGGTTTACCACGCAGTCTATCGACTGCTCGTAATGACGTATAACTTGCGGTTTGCGATGACGTAAATATACTCTGTAGCAGTCATAATCGTCATTACGGGAGGGTGTGCGAAAACTAGGCTTTTAAGTTCTAATTAGATTATTCTAATAGTCTACACATTTGTCATAAAAAGTATAGCGTATGGGCTTTAGCTCTGAAAGCTATACGTTTATGACAATGTGTAGACTACATAAAAAAATACCGTTTTATTAGAGAATTTCAAGTTTTCGCACAACCTCCTTTGCGGATGCAATTTAAGTCTTTTCTGAATTTTACATCTTACTTCTTGACTCTTATATTTTGATTCTAGTATTTTAAATTTAAGATAAATGAGTCCTCAATCTTTTATCTTAAATCTAAAATCTTATAACTTATAACTTATATCTTAAATCTTATATCTTAAGGCATGGATTACCTATTAAAACCACTAACAGAGCCTATTAGCTATATATATTTATCAGGAATATTTCTGATAATATTTGGTGCTTTAATAGGAATAACACCTCCAGACAGCCGAAAAACTCTTCACACCAGCCTTACTATTCCTCTTTTTATAGCATTAGGTCTTGTAAATATTTTTCGTTCTTTTGATTTCTTAGCTGGAGTAGGTGGTTTTGTACAAATAAATGCTTTCCTTCAATCTTTAGCAATTTTATGTGGTATTGAACTAGGTAGAAGAAATTTTGAAAATGCTTTTGCGAAAAAGAAGTTTTCAGCCTGGTGGTACATACCAATAGTAATTTTTTTATTTTTCCTTTCTTATGAATACGATTTTACCAAACGCCTAATTCGCAGAATTCTTATATTAATCTCTAAATTATTTGCTATAGTAGTTACTTTAAAAGCAACAAAAATATTACCAGATCATAACAGAAATTTTATAAGAAGTGGCTTTATTGTAGCTATTTTAGGTTCGGTAATTCAGTTTTTTCTAGACCTGAATTTTATAACAGTAACAGACGGTCATTATAATATTTTGCCACATGAAACTATTTATTTATACTACATAGAAACTACTCTCGCTTTAATTATATCTTTGATAATATTAACAAGACGTTATCTCTATGAAAAAAGTCAAAGACTACACGTTCAAAACACTATTTCATTAATGTCACCTATAGTAGTTTTTGTAACCTCTATTGTAATAGCTTTAGGAGTTCTTATTGGAACTAATTTAATTAATATACAGGAAAAATCTAAACAAAACTTAGAAAGCCAGACTCACAATTTAAATATAAAAAATGCAATAAGTCAGCGTCTTGACTATGCTGTTTTTTCTGCACGTATAATCTCTGAAAATCCATTAGTAGCCGAGTATTTAAATTATCCTCAAATGGCGGAAATTAAAAATACTTTAAATAAATATCTATTAACATTTAAAAAAGAAAATCCTAACTTAAGTGTTCAATTAATAGATTCTAAAGGTAAAGTCTTTATGACTTCCGATGAAAACTCTATTTATAAAAACAAAAACCTTTCTTACAGAAATTATTTTAAAGAAGGAATGGAAGGAATATCTAAACTTTATTTATATAAAGATAATAGCAATAATAGAGAACTATTTGCTAATTCTCCTATTTATTCATTAGATGATAAACAAATATTAGGTGTTGTTGTATTAAAAGTTGATACGGCAGACTTAGAAAATCTCATTAATATCAATCGTTATCCCACAATGATAGTAGATGTCAAAAACAAAGGCCAAATTGTTATGTCTAATGATAAAAGCTTTATTAATCAAGAATGTGGGAAAATAAAAGAATACATTGATAAAGGAACTCTACCTATTGAAAAAATTCCTATTTTATCTGTTTTAACAAAGCAAACAGCTTATTTCTCTTTATCATCAATAAGCAATTTTGATTGGTGCGTTTTAAGCTTAAGCAATGTATCTAAAACAGCACACACACAAGTTTGGGTGCTATTTATAGCTTTATTATTCATATTTATTTTATACATTGTTCTTTACGGTATAGCCTATAACAGTGAAAATTTGAAAACAATAGAAACAGCACAGAGTAATTTTCAACTAATTTTTAATCACACTCCAGACCCAATTTGTGTTATTAACGAAGACACTTCACAAATACTTGCTTTAAATAAAAGCATGCAAAATGCCTTTGGCTATAAAGAAAGTCTAGTTGGGAAAAAACTAGATGAAATGATTGTAACCACCAATAAAATGAAATACAACATTCCTGTTTCGCAAGATGTTGTTATTTCTGAATGTAAGTTTAAAAAGGAAAATGGGGAATTATTTACGGCTGAGGTAACAGCTTCTTTTATTGAATATGCTTCTAAAGAAGCTCTTCTTTTAAATATACACGATATTAGTATGTTTAAAGAAATAGAAGAAAAACTTACTGAAGCAAACCAAGTTAAAAGTAGACTGCTCTCAAACGCTAGTCACGAATTGCGTACTCCAATGACAGCAATAATAGGTTTATCAGAACTTGCTGTTTCAATTTGTAATAACAGTAATCAACGACAAATAATTGAACTTCTTAGAATTGCCAGTAAATCACTTATGAGCTTGGTAAACGACATTTTTAATCTTACAGAAGTTCAAAATGGAAAATTTAATTTAAAAAAGGTTTCATTCAAATTACAAAACTTATTAGATGAAATAATTGAATACACATCATTCCTAGCAAAGAAAAGGAATAAAGATATAGTTTTTAGAGCTTCAACCAGTTTACCAGGATATATAAATGCAGATTTAGACCATATTAGACAATCATTACTAGCAATTATAGACTATACATCTGAAATCTGTGTTAATAACAATATACTTGTAAACATTGAATTTTATAATAAATCTGAAGAAAATGGGTCTTTAAATTTTATTATTTCTGGTATAGAAACGGAAAAAAGAGAAGAAATACAGAGAAGCTTAGCAAACGATATAGATTATGCTGATCCATATCATAGTAGCGTAACTAGAAAATTTGTTTCAGGGATTTCACTACACTCTTTGATACTAAATCAAATGGGTGGTGCAATATTCTTAGAAGAAAATGGGATAATACCTGGAACACTCTCTTTGAAAATTGAATTACCTATTGA
This sequence comes from uncultured bacterium, assembly GCA_946407375.1. Classification (GTDB taxonomy): domain Bacteria; phylum Muiribacteriota; class Ozemobacteria; order Ozemobacterales; family Ozemobacteraceae; genus RUG334. The sequence continues at coordinate 2,049 of CAMJNS010000051.1, read as the reverse complement.
GGTTATAAAAAATGCTTCAGATAAGAATATTGATTCTATAGAAAATAGATTTTTTTACCACAATGGTAGACCACTAAATCTCTTAGTTGCTGACGATAATGATGTAAATTTATTCCTTGTTGAATCAATTATAACTAGATTTAAAGGAAAATGCCAAACAGCTAAAGATGGTGTAGAAGTACTTGAAATATTAAAAGAAAAACAATTTGATGGAATTTTATTAGATATTCAAATGCCAAAAATGGATGGAATGGAAACTTTGAAAGAAATTAGAAAAATGCCTGGTGAAGTTTCTAAGATTCCTGTTATTGCTGTAAGTGCTTTTGCATCAGAAGAAGAAAAATCAAAAATTTTGGAAATTGGTGCACAAAAATATCTCAGCAAACCATATTTTCCAAAAGATTTACATGAAGCAATTTCTTCTGTTTTCTTACTAGATAAAGATATTCCAGAATCATCAAAGAACGAAAAAATAGAAGAAAACACAAAGGTTGCAAAACAAACATCCGCTGAAAGCAACAGAGACACCAATGATTCGGAAAAGGATTTAGGTTTTATGCAAAAACTTAAACGAATTGATTATCCAGATTTTAAAGTTAGAATTAATCCAAATAAAAAATCAATTTTAAAACTAGAAGAAATATATAACCGACGATATAAAGCTCTTGACATAGAAGTTAATAACAGCATCAACAATAATGATTCTGTAAAACTTCGTGAAGTTGCACATTCTATCAAAGGTCTAGTTGGTATGATGTCTGCTAAAGATTCCTGGGAACTTGCTAAAGATATTGAAAGTATAGCTAAAGAAGGTAATATATCAGAAGCAACCAACAAAATTGAAGAATTGCGAAAACACTTATCTGAAATTTCAGAAGATTTACAGATAATAAAAGAATTTTTATAATATTATTTCTTTGTTTTTTACACGACTAATAGATTAATAAAATTTAATTATAGAAGGTATAAAATGAAAGTAACAGCCTTTGCTCCAGCTTCAATAGGTAACATTAGTGTAGGATTTGATGTTCTTGGAGCTGCAATAACCCCAATTGATGGTTCAAAACTTGGCGATACTGTTAGTGTCAGCAATGCAGATAGTTTTTCTTTTGAAATGTCCGGTCCTTGGAGCAATAAATTAGTTAATGTAGAAAACTCTGGTAAAAAGAATCTTGTTCAATCCTGTGCAGAATATTTTCTAGAAAAACTTCCTATAGAAAAACGAAAACCTTTTAAAATTGAATTATATAAAAATATGCCTGTTGGAAGTGGCTTAGGTAGTAGTGCAAGTTCTATTGTTGCCGCCTTTGTTGCATTAAATCAATTTTTTGCCAAACCATTTAATGAAAATGAACTTTTAATTATGATGGGGAATCTAGAAGGTAGCGTAAGTGGCTCAATTCACTATGACAACGTTGCACCAGCATTTCTAGGTGGTATACAGTTGATGACTTTAACGAAAGAACAAATTTCTGTGCCTATTCCTTATTTTGAAAATTGGTATTGGGTATTGGCTTACCCTGGTATTTCTCTTGCAACATCAGAAATGCGTTCTATTCTTCCAGAAAAATACGAAAGAAATGTAACTATAGAATATGGTAGAAATCTAGCTACTTTTATTTATGCTTCCTACACTAAAAATGAAAAACTCGCAATTGAAGCATTAAAAGATGTATTAGCTGAACCCTATAGAAAATCTAAAATACCCAATTTTGAGTCTACTTGCAAAAAGTTAGAAGAAATAGAAATGTTGACTTCTGGTATCTCTGGCAGTGGTCCAACTTTATTTTCCATTACCAACGACTTAGACAAAGCAAAAGAAGCTAAAAAATTACTAAAAAAATATTATTTACAAAACTCTGAAGGTTTCGTGCACATCTGTAAAATCGCTAACTATTGATAAGACCCTTTTCGGCACTACGTGCCACTTCCCCTCAAGAGCCTGTCTAAAAACTCAATTTACTCATAAAATTAGATAAGTCTAATTTTGCTTCTTGTTTTTTCTGGATGGACTTCGTTTTGCTTTCAGCAACGCTTCGCTATCGCTCG